>SVKD01000007.1 GCA_015068645.1 Oscillospiraceae bacterium | reverse complement strand
TCGCTGCAGTAACCGGTAATGCTACCTATACTGCACAGTATAACAAAGCTGTAAACGAATACACCGTTACCTGGAACGTTGATGGTAAAACCACCACCGAAACCTACGAATACGGTGCTACTCCTTCCTTCAAAGGTGCTACCGATAAAGCAGCTGATGCTCAGTACACCTATACCTTCGCTGGTTGGGATAAAGAACTCGCTGCAGTAACCGGTGATGCTACCTATACTGCAAAGTATGACAAAACTGTAAACGAATACACCGTTACCTGGAACGTTGATGGTAAAACCACCACCGAAACCTACAAATACGGTGCTACTCCTTCCTTCAAAGGCACTACCGACAAAGCAGCTGATGCTCAGTATACCTACACCTTCGCTGGTTGGGATAAAGAAATCGCTGCAGTAACCGGTAATGCTACCTATACTGCACAGTATAACAAAGCTGTAAACGAATACACCGTTACCTGGAACGTTGATGGTAAAACCACCACCGAAACCTACGAATACGGTGCTACTCCTTCCTTCAAAGGTGCTACCGACAAAGCAGCTGATACTCAGTACACCTATACCTTCGCTGGTTGGGATAAAGAACTCGCTGCAGTAACCGGTAATGCTACCTATACTGCACAGTATAACAAAGCTGTAAACGAATACACCGTTACCTGGAACGTTGATGGTAAAACCACCACCGAAACCTACGAATACGGTGCTACTCCTTCCTTCAAAGGTGCTACCGATAAAGCAGCTGATGCTCAGTACACCTATACCTTCGCTGGTTGGGATAAAGAAATCGCTGCAGTAACCGGTAATGCTACCTATACTGCACAGTATAACAAAGTTGTAAACGAATACACCGTTACCTGGAACGTTGATGGCGTAACCACCACCGAAACCTATGCTTACGGTGCTACTCCTTCTTACAAAGGCACTACCGATAAAGCAGCTGATGCTCAGTATACCTACACCTTCGCTGGTTGGGATAAAGAAATCGCTGCAGTAACCGGTGATGCTACCTATACTGCACAGTATGAAGCAATCCTCTTAGACGGTTTCACCGGCTTTGCATTAAACGGTGATACCGCTACTGTAACCTACAAGAAAGCAGCTGACGCTAAAGACGGAATCGTAACCTTGTTCGTTGCAGAATATGTAGGTAACCAATTAGTACAGGTTAACTTAGTACCCATCGACACTACCGCACAGGAAGTAGGTACTGCTCAGGGATATTCCGTATCCTTACCGACCGCTTCTACCGGTACTGTAAAAGCAATGTTACTGAATGCAAACTTAGTTCCCTTATTCTAATCAATAGGAGTTTCTAAGAAAATGGACAGAAAAAGGCAACCCTTGAAAAATTAGGGTTGCCTTTTTTCTTTCCTTTTTGGGAAAAGTATTGACATTTCACAAATTTTTATGGTAAAATAAGGTTAATACCCCATCAGAAAGGATTGACAAAATTGGCATTTCGTCGTTGTGATATTTTATTACCCAAATTTTCAGATAACCCTGAAAAAATGCAACAATGGAGCGTGGTAGCTTGTGACCAATACACTTCTGAGCCGGAATATTGGAAAGAAGTGGAACAAATAACCAAAGGTGCTTATTCTACCTTACGTCTTACTGTCCCCGAAATTTACTTAAATGATGCAGATATTGATGAACGTATCAGAAAAACCAATGAAACCATGGACAACTATATGGCAGAAGACGTGTTCACCGAACACAAAGATGCCTATATTTTCGTGGAAAGAACCTTAAGAAACGGCGTGAAACGTTTGGGTATTGTGGGCTGTGTGGATTTGGAAGAGTATGATTATTCGGTTGGTTCCAAAACCAAAGTGCGAGCTACCGAAGGCACCGTTGTATCCCGTATCCCTCCCAGATTAAAGGTAAGAAAAGATGCTCCCATCGAACTTCCTCACATTATGTTGTTAATTGACGATGCAAGCTGTGACATTGTTGAATCTTTGGAAAGCCGTACCGAAGAGTTTAAAAAAGTGTATGATTTCGAGCTAATGCAGAATTCCGGCAAAATTGCAGGCTACAAGCTTTCAACTGCTGCAGCTGATGAATTGGACGAAAAACTGGCAAAACTCGCGGATTTGCCCCTTTTTAACGAAAAATACGGCGTAAACGAAGAATCCCCCTTAGTATATGCTATGGGAGACGGAAATCATTCCCTTGCCACTGCAAAAACCAACTACGAAAACTTAAAGAAAGAAATCGGCGAGGAAGCGGCAAAGAATTCTCCTGCAAGATACGCACTTTGCGAACTGGTAAACCTGCACGATAAGTCTTTGGTGTTTGAAGCAATCCACCGTGTAATCTTTGATGCCAAAGCAAAAGACTTTTTGGCACTGCTGGAAGCTAATTATACCGTAAGCTACGAGGATGATGCAAAAGGTCAGTCTTTCCTGCTGGTCACCAAAGCAGGAACCAAAAAAGTGACCATCACCAATTCCAAAGAATATTTAACCGTGGCAACCGTACAAAAAATGTTGGATGAATTCGTGAAAACAAAAGGTGGCGAAATTGACTATATTCATGGCGAGGATGTTGTAAAAAATCTTTGTGAAAACGAATCTAATTTCGGTATTATCTTAGATGCCATGGATAAAGCCGACCTTTATAAATCGGTTATTCTAGACGGTGCCCTCCCCCGAAAAACTTTCTCAATGGGAGATGCCTGCGATAAACGATTCTACACAGAAGCAAGAAAAATTAAATAAGCTTCCGCAAAAATACTCAGCAAAAAAAATTCAAAATATTCATTTAGGAGGAAACTAAAATGAAAAAACTCACAAGCTTACTGTTAACACTGATTCTGATGCTCAGTCTCTGCACCGGTGTAAGTGCGCAGTGGGTAGAAAATGCAGAATACGGAATCAGTTATGATGTTTCCAGCGACTGGATCGACCAGTCCTACGGCAACAGAACCGGTTTCGCCCACAAAACAAACTCCAGGGAACACATTTCCATTGAAGCTTTTGATGCAGACTGGGCATGGTCTATGGAATTAACCACCGAAGCAGAGCTCAAGGCACTGTGTGACGATTTATATTCCAACACTGCCCTGGCAAACGACTTATCAGAAGATAACGGCGGTATATATGTAACCGTTGTCACTGACTCTGTTCTCTCCAGATATGAAACCATCAATAACGTTACCTACTACAGATATGAAAAATCTTATACTGCTAAAGCTTCCGGCTACTATGATACTTCCTTCTATCTGACCACCTATATTACGGCACGCAACGGAAAAGTGTACCTCTTCAACTATGAAAGAGATTACGTTTCTAATCACTTCCAGGATTTTGCGGCAATGTTAGCTTGGATGTCTTATGATTTGGGTGAAATCAAAATCAATATTAATGGTCAGCGTATTCTTCCTGATACCTCTCCTATGATTGTCGAAGGCAGAACCTTAGTTCCGATCCGTGCGGTTGCAGAATATATGAACTATTATGTAGATTGGAATGCAGCTGAACAGGTGGTGACCTTGGTTTCTGCAGACGGCTCCAATTATTTGGAATATCAGATCGGCAATACTTTGACCTATAAAAACGGTAATCCCGTATTTATCGATGTACCTCCGGTAATCGTTGGCGGAAGAACCTATCTGCCCTTACGTGCAGTTGCAGAAGCAATGAATTGTAATGTAAACTGGAATGCAGCTACCCGTACCGTATTGATCAACAGATAATTGAATACACTAAAAAACAGAAAGATTCCAAAAGAATCTTTCTGTTTTTTAAAAGTGCCTTCCTTCAATTTTCTTGACAATATCCACCAAAAATAATATACTAAACAGGACCGATATGTTTTTGACAGCTTGTGTAAAATATATCAAAAGGAGAATCCAAATGCAAATCAAAAAACTTATTTCCTTCACGCTATGCCTTGTGATGCTGTTATCCTGCATAATCACCGTATCTGCAGCACCCACATGGACAGGCAGATTCAGTGACTTAAGCGGATACACTAATGGTTATGTTGGTGAAAACTATGCGATGACCACGTTTACCAAAACAAATGGTACCGAATCCGTTGCAGGTGTGGACTACAAAGCATCTTCCGGTGCTCCCTTCAATGCTGACGGTTCTTTTACCATGGTAGTTGGTGACTGGGGTAAATATGAAATCACCGTCCCCTACACCGGTGTGTATGCATTCCAGATTAAAACCCTTTGGATTTCCGGAAATCAGACCACTACCTTCAAAGTTTCCACCGAAGACGGTTACTACACCGAACAAAGCATCTGGCAGACCGGTTGGACCAGCGGTTCTTATGCTGACCAGCCCATCTATTTAAAAGAAGGCAAAAACACCATCAAAGTGGAACTGGTAGGTCCCAACAACTGTATTTTTTCAGCCATTGACTTAGGAAAACTGGATGCGAAGGGCGCTGCTGCCTCTTTAGACTTTTTAGAGTTAGTCAAAGCGGAAAGCTCCACCGAACCTGAAGCTACTCCTACTCCCACCACAGCACCTACGACCACTCCCGAACCCACTCCTGCACCGACCCCCACCTATGTTCCCGGTGATGCGGACGAATGGACCGGTAAATTCGGAGATTTAGAATCCCATAAAAACGGTTACTTAGGCGAAATTTACACCATGACCACTTTCACCAAATCTAACGGTACTTCTTCGGTGGCAGGTGTGGACTACAAAGCATCTTCCGGTGCTCCTTTCAATGATAACGGTTCCTTTACCATGGTGACCGGCGACTGGGGTAAATACGAAATCACTGTCCCCTACACCGGTGTGTATGCAATGCAGATTCAGTTGGGTTGGATTGGCGGTAGCGGAGATACCAAACTGATGGTTTCTGCCGACAGCGGTTACTATTCCATTCATAATATGATGCATGCAACCTGGTCCAGCGGTTCTTATGCTGACCGTCCTATCTTCTTAAACGAAGGGAAAAACGTGATTACCATTAAAGTAATTGACGGAAACAACTGTATTTTATCCGGTATTGACTTAGGTAAATTGGATAAAAACGGTGCAGCTGCATCCTTAAACTATCTGCCTTTGGTAAGCGTGAAAGAAGACAAATTCACCGATTTAAAAATCAACAGTGCTACCGGCACTGCATCTGTAACTTATCAGAAATTCTATGATGATGATGCCGCTATGCTGGTATTGGGAGAATACGAATCCTACGATAAACTGGCAAATGTGAATCTGACTCAGATTAACACCAAAAATCAGGAAATCAACTCCTTTGAAACCTATTCTATTTCCCTTGTTAATCCTAAAGGTGATTTAAAAGCAATGCTCTTGGACGACACCTTAAAACCGGTAATTACCGAATCCGTTTCCAAGGAAATCACCCGTCTGACCGGCAAAAAGGTTTCTATCTTAGGTGACAGTATTTCCACCTATAAAGGATATTCCAACAACACCTCTTACAATTCCACCCTCGGAGACAATATTGTGTACTACGATGGTGCTTATATGGGCTTCACCGATGTAAACGAAACCTGGTGGATGAAAACCATCGATGCAACCGGTATGGAATTATGTGTAGATAACGCATACTCCGGTGACAAGGTTTGTACCTACGGTATTTCCAGAGCACTGCAGCTTCACAATAACGCAGGCGAAAATCCCGACGTTATCGTGGTATTCTTAGGAGTAAACGACTTAATCGGCGGATGTTCTGCTTCCAAATTTGAAACCAACTACAACACCATGATTTCCGGCATGAGATCAAAATATCCCGATGCAGAAATTTATCTGATGTCCTTCCCCTACTATCAGAATTCTCTGATTACTTCTTACTGTGACATTATTGAAGAAACCGCAGCTACTTACAACTGCACCTTCGTTGACTTATACCGCGACGCAGGAATCAATTCCTCCAACGTATCTAATTATATGGTGGACGGATTCTTACATCCCAACTATGCAGGTATGACAAAAATCAGTGAATGCTTAGTTGCAGCAATGTTAGCTGAATAATCAAATGATCAAACAAAAAAAGGCACTTTAAAGTGCCTTTTTTTATTGTGAAATTCACGATTATTTTTTTTCTATCGTAGCGGTTATTACGCTGCTGTTACTTCCTTAGCCTTAGATACGCAGCCTACAATAATGCTGACAACCAGCATCGCCATCGTCAATAAAAGACCGGCTCCAACCGAGCCAAACGATAAGAAGAGTCCAATGGCAACCACTGCACCAGCAATCACTACCAATAAAACAATATTTAAGAGACTGTAAAGCTTTTTCATCCCTTTTGCAGCAGCAATAACCAGTACGATCCAGAAAGCGGCTAAAATCGCACAAGCAATTAAAGCAATCCTACAGTAGAATTTGAAGATAGAAATCGCTCTGATGATATTGATTTCACTCTGATCCACAAAATCCAGGATAGGTTTTGTAATTTCTTCAAACAACAGTTTTTCAGTTTCATATTCCATACTGCTACTGTATTTATTTAATTCGTTATTCACCAGATTAACCAAATCTCCTTTGTGAATCTGCTGCATATTCAACCCAATGCTAGAAACCTTCACAACATCGGTAACGTGCACAGGACAATCAGCCAACTGCGCAAATGATAACCAAGGCAACATCACCATACAAACAAAAGTGATAAAGGTCATCAAAAGCATGGTAACCGGATTTCCCTTTCGTGCTTTTTTCGGAGCCACCGAAGTTACGGGAGCGGCATAAGCATATCCATTATAAACAGGTTGGTTTGGATCTGGTTGGTATGCATTCTCATTGGGAATATATTGGGGTGCTTCTTCCAAAGGTTCAGCAGTTTGCGGCTGTTGGAAAGTCTGAGGCTGCCCGGGTGCCTGATTATATGTAACCCCACCATACATATTGTTCTGTTCAGTAGGGCTCAAAGGTTCTTGCTTGTTCATAATAATTCCTCCTCTAATATAGAATGATTTTCTATATTGTTGTTTTTTACAGTATTTTTCCTAAAATTCTGTCTGAATTCCGCTAAAAATTTCCTATTCGGTTTTAGTATAGCATTATTTCAAAAAAATGTCAACATAAATGTAATAATCTCATAGTATCGTGAGAAAATGATAAACGAAGAAATAATTATTGACTTTCTAAAGAAAAAATGATATAATTGTATTATAATGTACTGAAAAGAAAGGATGTTTCCTATGAAAAAAATAATTTCTGTATTACTGATTTTGGCAATGCTTTTCACTCTTTGTGCTTGTAATTCCACCAAAAAAGGCTCTTCTGACAGTAAATCTGCAGGAAAAAACACTGTAGTCGGAAGCGAAGAAGCTTTTTTTGTAGATGATATTCAATGGGGTGCCTCCCAAAAGGAAATCAAAAAATCCAGCACCGGAACTATGCAGATGGAAACAGATGGTTATCTTTACTATTATTACAAACAACTGGAAACCGCTAACGTTACCGATATTGGTGTAGCTTATAACTTTCAGGATGACAAATTAACCGAAGTGTTTGTAGACGCTGATTACACAGAAGAAGCTTTCCGTAGCTTGGCAGATTATTTCATAGCGGAAGAAGTTAGTGTTGATATGTTTTATACCGAGTCTGATAACTGCAGAATTTATCTGCAAAAAGACGAAACTGCAAGCAGCATCAGTATTACTCTGCAGCCGATTGAAGAATAGGATTTTTATTCAATCTTTTTGTTTTTAAAACAAAAAAGACCCGTCTTAATGACGGGTCTTTTTGATTGCCGTATAGATGAACTTAGTTTAATTTTTCCAAACTACGCAGAGACATTGCAATAGCCTGTTCCCGGGTGGCATTGGCATACAAGGTTGCTTCCTGGGAGGAAGTTGTATTTTTAGGAGCAAATAAATTGTTTCCAATACCTGCTAAAATACCATTTTTTACCATAAAATAAACGCTGGGTCTTGCATAATCGGAAATTTCGGAATCATCTGCAAAAGCGTTTACGCCGGAATAGTTGAGCGAATACTGATCATCGGTTGCAATAGTCCAATCCGGCCACTCACATCTCTTATATACACGGGTCAGCATGGTCGCAAGCTGTTCTCTGGATAATAAAGTATCGGGAGCATATTCCGTTTCACTGATTCCCAAAACTGCACCGATGTTATACGCTTTTAAAATATAGTTTCTGTTTTCGTTGGATGCAATATCGTTAAATCTACACTCGGAAGACATTACCGCTCTACCGCCTGTCATAGCTTCAAACAAATTCACACAAACTGCAGCAAATTCCCCTCTGGTGATGGGGTTAGTCATATCTTTTCCAACTAAAACATCGGGAATCAATCCCTTTTTGGCTGCTTCTTCCAATTCGGGAGTGGACCACTCTGCAGAATCAGTCCAGGTTTCCCATTCGCAAATATATCCTAAAGAATCCGCAGTAAAGGAAATCCCTCCAATCCCCTTCGCTCCTTGATTAACACTATCGTTCCACTGTCCAATGGTATTTCCTGTGGTATGATAGACGTTATACATCATCATTTTATCTTCGTAATCACCACTCTGATTAGCGTAATCAGGCTGATTTTCTCCCCAATTGGTATATTCCATAGCTTCTTCGGTAACCCACTGAAAGTCCTCATTTTGACTTGCAGCATAACCACCTAACCAATAACCGTTTTTATTTCCTTTGGCAATCAGCGTTTCCACAAAATCCTGTTCCTGTTTAGAAGTAATGGTAACCAGATGCCCGCCTTTTTGCTCACATGCAACTTTCGCTTCTTCCCAGGTTAAGCCTTCCTCAAACACTTCATATTTATGATTATTAAAAACATTATCGGCAATCTGCTGATATTCTGAATTATTTCGTATTAAAACAAAGGGCCAGGAAGTGCTTCCATCTACCAACCCCTCATAAGTATCACCGGAAAGTGAACCTTCGAGATAAACAAAGCTATAAGAGAACGGTCTTTCAATCCATTCAACACCTTCTACTTTATATCCTTTGTCTGTTTCATATGCTTTCACAGTGTAAGAGCCGTTTGCCGCATTATTTTTTCCGGGCATATTGTAAAATTCAAATTTCCCTTCCCCATTTTCAATGGTAAGGGTAAGACCAGTTTGTCCCTGAGTGGCATAATACCAGCCTTCATAAGTGCCGTCAAGACTATCGTTTGCAAAGGCTGTGATTGCCAATGATGAAATCATCAGCACAAACGCTAATAGCATTGTAATAATTCGTTTCATATAAATCTCCTCTCTGATTTTCAATTATGAAATATGCACCACAAATATTATAACATATTCTGCCTGCCTTGTCAAAAATTTTTTTGAAAAAACAGGAATAGTTTTTTCTGAATAATTCATTCCCGAAGGTTTTATATATAACAAAGGACACATCGGTTAAATGTGTCCTTTGTTGATATGAAAAATCCTTTTTCTATGACAAAATATGAGCCATTTCCATAATTTATTTCCACATATCAGATATTTTAAAAATTCTCAGAGAAAGCGCAATTGCCTGTTCTCTGGTAGCAGTTGCATAACCTAATGTTTCATCTCTGGGACTAATGTTTCTGGGGGCAAAATGGGTTGCATCAATCCCTTTGATAATGCCAAGTTTGGTCAAATAGTATACAGAAGGTTTTGCATAATCGGATATATCGCCATCATCCGCGAATTTGGTTACACCGGATGTATCCAGATAGTAATTTGCATCATTACTTAAGGTCCATTCCGGGAAGGTGTAAGCCTTAATGGTTCTGCAAAGCATGGTAGCAAGCTGTTCACGGTTAATATTGGTAGTAGGCGCAAACTGTGTTTGAGCTACCCCATCAGTAATGCCAACTCCATATGCTTTTGCAATCGCAGAAGCATCCTCGCTACCGGCAATATCGGTAAACGGTGTTTTCACAACAGATACATCTTGCTCTGTCAATTTTTCGTAAAGCTGAACTGAAATGGCTGCAAACTCAGCACGGGTAACCGGTTTAGAAAGATCTTTCTTTTTCAAAGTTTCCGGAATCAGATTGTGCATATTAGCTTCGGTCACCTCGGACATTGACCAAGCTGACGTACGTCCAAAATAGAATTTTCTGTTGCTATCGTTATTTGCAATCCCTTCCACATATAACTCACCGCTATCGGTACAATAAAATTCTCCACTAAATGGAATGGTAGACCAAATGGTGCCGGAGCTACCACTTGTAATTTTGTTACCTTTCATATAAAAGGTGTTCTTTTCCAAATCCATTTTCCCAGTGAATTCGTAATTAAACCACTCATAATCGTAACCTTGACCTTCCACGGTAGTGATTTTGGATTCGCCCTTAAAATTCCCCTTTTCATCACACTCTGTAACAGTCATATTCATATATCTTTCCACAAAAGTTCCACCGCTATGTCCTGTGTATTGACCATACCAGCTACCAACAATATCTTCATATTGTAAGCCGGTAATCGCATAGGAAGTAATACAACAAACATTCAGTAGCAAAAGTGTTGCCAATAATAACCATAATGTTTTTTTCATATTCATCATAACCTTTCTTTTTTCTATAAATCAGGAATTTTAATCGGAAAATACTGTGTTATAAACATCATAAATATGTATCTACATGTACAGTATATCACGCCTTTTCTATTTTGTTAAACCTCAAATGTGAATCAAATTTAATAGAATTTTTATCAACTTTTGTTATTCTTTTGTGAGCTGCTCCCCACTATTATTGAACACCTGCAATTCTCCGTTTTCGTATTTGTACGGAATGGCAATGCTAACTTCTCCATCGCTCGCATCAAATGTTGCTTCAATTTCAGATGTTTCGGTATTAATGGTGTATGTACTTTTCATCCGTCCACCCACTGTCAGGATATCACCTTCAAAAACAAAACTGTTGGGATTGTTACCGTATACCCATGTGCCTTGAAGGTCAGCAACAACCTGTTCTACTGAAATTCCTACACTATCAGCAGTTTCGATTCTATCCGCATTAGACTCAAGATTTAAGGTGACAGTTGTAGTCAACTCCGAATTCTTTTTATCTTTCATTGAAACTGTAATCTCTGTAGAATCCGGCAAAATAAAACCTCTTAAAAAGGTAATGGTACCATCGGTCATTGCCTCTTTAAAATAATTCCCCAAAAGCTCATAATGTTCTCCGCCATCACTATAATAGTTGGAAAGCTCATCCACTTCTACTTTGTTTTGAAAACAGTTAATTTCAAATAAATCCTGGCACTCAGCCGGATTTTTTTGTTTGTTTGTAAATTCAAACTTTACAAGATAAACATTGCTTTCTTTCGATAAGGCGGAATTTGCTTTTTCAACACCTAAGCAACGCAATGTCCCTTTCTCGGTATCAAGAATTTCCGGGTCAGCTTGTTCTGCTGCCATTTGCTCTGTTTGAGCAGTATCGCCGGTATTGGTTGTTTTGGTTGCTCCGCAACCTGCAAGTGTCATCAGCATGAAACCTGCCAATAATAAACATAGAATTTTTTTCATTGCTAGTCCCCCTAAAAACAATTTTCTTCTGTTATCATTATAAAAAAATAAACAGATTGACCATGTGCTTTTCTTTGTTTATCATACCATAAAATAACTAGTTTGTCAAATCAAACAAACAACATTTTTTGAACGATACTTTCTCCCTTTTCGGCATAAAAAAAGTTAGACACATCACTAGGGAAAAACCCAAAATGATGTGTCTAACATGAAAAATTCAGTTGAAACTTAAGATAAGTCCGAAAAGACTTTGCAAACTGCTATAAATCGCTGTAGATTGTGCTTTTTTGAAAACGAGCTATATTGCTATATGCGAAGTTTTCTAAAAAAGTGCAAGATGCGGTAATTTTAGCTGTTTTTATTATTTGCTAGCTTCTTCGATTGCAACTGCAACTGCAACAGACATACCAACCATGGGGTTGTTGCCTATATCTGTAGTAGTAATAAATAATGCGATTTTAAGCTTCTGAATCGTTGATTTGGTAATATTTACTTTGTTTTGATTAAACTTTTGTGGACAAAATGCGGACACAAACTCGTCCACGAAAACAAGATTTATTTTTCATTTATATTATACCACATATCTTTTGATTTGTCAAAACCAATTCGATTTTAATTTGCTTCCAAAAGGCAAAACACCAAGGAAAACCTTATACTTATATTGATTTTCCGATAGGGTGCTAAAAACCATATACTGTTATTATTTTCAATTTGTGTCGTATGGGTAGTTCTTTTATAGACTAACTAAAAAACAAATGACAAAAATTAGTGTTTCCTATTTAGAATACCCTCAATATTGTCACGTTCAAATTTCTTCAATTATTACATATCTTTCTTCACTTGTTCGCTTCTCTGTTATAATATATCCATTCCTCTTTAATTTTGCTTTGATTGATGGCCACTTTAATAATCTGCCATTTTTATCCTTGAATCCTAATTCTGCACAAAGTTCATCTCTATCTTTTTTATATAGTTTTCTCAATAGCCATTTAAGACTTAATTCAATGACATCCTCTTCATCTGCTTTATGCAGATACAAATTCTTCAAATCATTTCTGTACCTACCACGCACTTGAATTTGAGCATCTTTATCGGTAGTATGAATAATCATAAAATCAATAGGTCTTTGCGTTTCTTCTTCATTACCTATCGAAATACTTGTTTCGAAGGATTTGTTAATAAATAAAACATCTACATCTTTTGGAATTTCCCTATGATTTATAATATATTGCCGTTGTTTTTTCTGTTCTTCACTTAAAGGATATTTTTCGTTGCTCTTACTCCACAACGCCGCTGTTTTAACCCCTCTTTCATCAAGTAGTGCTTTATATTTTAATATTTCACTAATTCGGGTTATGTATATTACCCCTCGCTGATTGGGTTGAATTTTGTTGAGTAATAGAGACAAGTTACTATAATATTCTTCGTTTTCGTTTTCATAATGTCTTGGTATTCCATGCAATTCAATTTCATTTAAACAATAGCCAAATTCTTCGCGAATTTTATCGGGCGTTGCACTCATAGCTACAACTGTATTTCCGCCTATGTTAATTCTTGTCGCAATTAGTCCAAGTGCATATTGATGTATATTATTATCTTTTTGCCATTTTGACCACGCAATTTCATTATGAAGCTCATCGCACACAATAATTGCATCTCTTTCCCAAATGTCATATTTAGGTGCTTTTTGGTTAAGTGTAGCATATCCTGCATAGGTCATAACTCTTATCCCAGGCAATTTCCACTCTTCCTCGCCTGTCCAATAATTATAATCTAATTCAGCACCTTTACTTTGCAACAATTGTTCTTTGCCTGCACTTCCATCAATTAAATATAACATTCCTTCACTAAATATACTATCATCTAAAGACTTTAGCTGTTCTTTTGCAAATGTTGATTTTCCACTTCCACACGGAGCATAAATTAGATTTAATCCTTCGTCTTTTATATCATCAATATCAATGATATTAGATAAATATTCTCCCTGCATATTACATCACTCCTTGTTTGTTTTGTTAATATAATTATACAAAAAAAGAGCGAATTTGTCTATTGACATCGCAACTGAAAATAGTGGCTTTGAAAAAAATGCCGATATCACCTAACCTTTTCCTTAGGAGATATGCCTCTCTTTTCAGAAATGCGATTTGTGCAATATATACAAACCGCCCCACTTGAAAATAGCGGAGCGGTTTTAAATTAAATTTACTTATAATTTACAAATCCCAAATCACAAACATCTATATTGGCACTTGATAAAATACTATTGACATTAGTTAATAATGATTGGACTCCTTTTGAGGCATATTCATCTACTGATTGTCTAATAGATTGTGGAATTTCATCATCATTAAACCTAATACTCATATTTTTTTTGAAATCTATTTTATTAAGACTAATTTTAGGGTAATATGATTTAATTACATTATCAGGCGCAATAACCATTGATACATCTGCACTACTGTCATTATCATATATTTCAATAATTACATTTGCTATATCATACCCACTAACATAATCAGGGTCATATCTCATCAGAATTGAATCTGTTTTTTCTTTATACATAAGAGTTATAGTTGCATTAGAAAGGTATTTTTCAAGTTGATAAACGGTGTTGCCGTTAAGATTTTGTTCATATCCGTTTTTAATCAAGTATTCTTTTGCTTCATTAAAACCATCTTTTTCTATTGTTGTTTTATTTTGGGGCGAGTTTTGTTCAGTATATGATACTTTATTATCGTAATTATTTTTTGAAATTACTGGAAGCGCTTTTGTATGCACATATGAGCCATTTATTTTATAAAAAAAGCCTATTTCTAATTCTTCAACATTTTTTATCATATTTTTTTCTAAAGAACTTTTATATATTGTAAATCTTGCATTGGCTTTTTTCCCAGAAGAAATACCCTGTGAAAAAAGTCCATTTACCATAAATCCATTTACTGATGTATAAGAATTGTCGCTAGTTAGTGTTGTATCTTGCAAAGAATTGTTCTCCACTAGAAGATTAATTATCAAATCTCCATCTTCATCATAATTATAATTTAGGTATGTTGCTTTAATACCATTCTCGTTATATATAACCATATTAGCATTTTGATTTATTGTCTGCTCTTGTGACTTCTGTGTAGAAAGTTTTACTGTGTTTGTGTTTGCATCCCAATCAACATATAAACCTAATGCGTTAGAAATTGCTCTTACTGGCAAGTATGTAGTGCCTTCTATCGTAAAAGGCTCTACATAATTACCGTTAGTATCAGTAGGATTAATAGTCTTATTGTCTAATGTGATTTTGATGTTGTTATACCAAAGTTCCTTCACAACTGAACCATTTGTTGCGAATACACCTGTTATCGTAATAGATAATCCTAATATTAATCCAATGATAATCCCTTTAATTTTGTCTTTCATTTTTCTCTTCCTTTCATTTTTTATAATAATGTTTATAAATTATATGTATTTCCCTCGTTTCAAAGCAACATAGACATTCCACCACAAATTAAAAAAGTGCATAACCCATATTTCAGAGCCATGCACCGAAAAACGCACAAGCTCTGACATAAGGTTGCTACACTCTTATATAACTTGCATCTACACAGAGAAGTTTGTCAGATAGTACGCTTTTACCATTAACGTACTTCTACTGTGTAATTCTTTGCAAAAATACAAGATTATATAACTAACCCATTATAATTAAGAGTGTAGCATAACCATTATAACACTAATATCTGTCTTTTTCAATACTTTGATGACATTTTCGTCAGATTGCCAATAAATATATTATTAAGCACATTTGTACCTCTATTCCTTAAATCATCTGTCAAATGCTGATACACATTCAATGTAACATCTATTTTCTTATGTCCTAACCTTTGCTGAATGTATTTCAGCGGAGCATCGTTTTCAAGCAACACAGTTGCGTGGGTATGTCGCAAACTATGAAAATCAAACTCCTTTATATTTAATTCGTTATGTATTACTCTTGATGTATGTTGCATTGTTCGTGGTGTGATATATGTGCCATCTTCCCGAACACAAACAAAGTGTATTTCTTTATCTGTGGGAGCGGTTGTGATTTCTTTTCTTTCCGTTTGATAATAATGTGTATATCTATCTGCAAAATAGGAAGCGGCTTTTTCTTGTTTTTCCTTTTCTGCTGAAAGCAATGTGAACAATTCGTCATCAATCTCAATCACTCTATCAGACTTATATTTAGTTGATGTAAAATACCAACATCCCGAGTTACCAACTGCTTTTCCATTGGTTTGTTTCTTTTCTCCCTCTGTTCTTTGGTATTGTCGCCATTGAATTTGTTTGTTGATAGATATTTTCTTTTCGTGCAAATGAACATCATCCCAAGTCAAAGCAAAAGTTTCGCCTAATCTCAAACCACAATGCAAGCCAATCATCAAAGGCAAGTGGGAAGATGAAGAAACAGGAAATCTTTCAAATATAGATGCTATCCGTTCTCTTGTTAAATAAATATGTGGTGATATTCTTGTGGGTACATCTGTATTTTCATTCTTTGGTATCTTTAGACTTAGTGCTGGAGATTTCGCTAAGTAGTTGCTATAAATTGCATAATTAAAGCATTTGGTTAGTATTCCCTTAACGGCTGATAATGTGTTGCTTGAATAGCCATTATTATGCAAATATACAAGTAAATTTTGAAGTTTATCTCTATCAATAGTATTAACCTTATATTTACCCAAAGTTGGTGCTATCAGGTTTTTAATCTTCTTCCTGTAATTTTGAATTGTAACCTCGTTAAGTATTGCACTACAATCATTCACAATCCAATGTTCCAAAAAATCAGCAAAGCTCATTGATGTTGGTTCTACTACTTTCCCACAAGCGTTATATTCGTTTAATGCCTTAATGCCCTCAACTCTTGCAAGTTCTTCATTTTCAAAACCGCCTTTACTTATCCATTTTCTTTGTCCACCTACCGGTGCAGTTTCAAATCTGTATTCATAGGTAAATCCCTTTTTGACAGATTTTCTCTTTCTGATGATGATATTATTTTTCATATTCTCCTCTTTCCCCTCATTATCGTGGACAATTTGTGGACAAAAGCGGAATGTGGACAAAAAATAAAGACTCCTGAACCAAAATTCAGAAGTCTTTAAATTGTTGATACTACCTATTATTTGCTTGCTTCTTCGATTGCAACTGCAACTGCAACAGACATACCAACCATGGGGTTGTTACCTGCGCCGATCATGCCCATCATTTCAACAAACACGTGCTTTTTATGTGTTTATAAAGTTGTACCTTTGCGAACATATAGAAAAACGGAGCGGTTTTGTGCCGCTCCGTGTGTAGCATTATAAACCAAGTAATTGTTTTTTCTTTTCGTCAAATTCTTCTTGAGATATGATACCGCTATCCAACAGTTCCTTATACTTTTTCAGTTCGTCAGCGTTACTTTGTGGTATTTCCTGTTTTATTGTAAAGGAATTTCATAATAAAACCACCTTTTTTAGCATTCTTGTTACCTTTATCGTATCACACTGTATTGTCTCTGTCAAGTATGTCAACAAAATGTCATGGTCAGTTGCATCGGAGCTTGCATTGCTTTTCAAAGCGGACAGCCCCCTCTTCTTTTTTAACCGTAAAAAATATTGACTAACAATTCCAATATATTGTTGAATACTGTAAGATAAAGTAATTTCAAAAGTAAATACCCCCGTTTTCACGGGGGAGTATTTAGTTTTTCCTTTTATGATGTCGAATTAATCAAATTTCAGTAATCTTTTCGAATTGATAACAGCATAGTGAGAGAAATCTCCATTGATCACTTGACAAACCACCACACCTGTTTTCTCATCAAGTATTACACAACAAATTCTTTCATATTCCAACGGTACCCGCATTCTCTCGGGCGGTGTGATTATCAGCGCTATCAGATCGATTGACAGGTGTACAACCGCTGATAAATGTACTCAGTAAAAATACCGCTAAAATAGGAAAGTCCAATTTTTGTGTTTACTTTAATATTCTAATCTCATAGCTATTAAACGAATGTACTCCTTCACCTCTGAGGTCATCAGTAAATAAGGTATAGGCCTTAGTCTCGCCGGAATCATTTGTATATACCATTCCAAAAGACGGATAAAGATCAGAAGTATTGGCAAGTTTCGTTATGATGTACTCCCCTGAACTTAATACATCTTTCTCATATAAAACTTTATTTACCCCTTCTTTATAGTAAAATCCATCATAAACACTAAACGAATCCATAGCATCATTTTCCAGATAGAATATTTTGAAATCTGTGATATCTCCCTGTGCTTCAAACACTACTTCTTGTCCATAATTCAAATCGCTCAGTGTTACATAGCGATCAGGATCATACCTATCATAGTCATGGAAGTCCGCTATCACTTTACTTGGCTCTGTAAGATTTACGGTATTTGTCTCACCATCCCATTGTACACTCTTACCCATAGCAGAGGCAACCGCTCTTACCGGCAGATAAGTTGTGCCATCAATGATAAAAGGCTCTACAAGATTTCCGCTTGCATCCTTTGGTTCAATTTGCTTCCCGTCTATGCTTATTTTGATGTTGTTGTAATTTAATATCGCATTCTGCGTTTTGATAGCTGCAGAAACACTCGTAATTCCTGCAACAACACTCAGTGTCAAAGCAACACCCTTAATAAAACCTTTCAGTTGTTCTTTCATATGATTATTCCAACCTTTCATACAGTTTTGATTCAATTATACTATATCCCCTTGAAGTTTTCAAGACTAAAAATCAGTATGCATACTTTTCCTTTTCGGCATGAAAAAGTTAGACACATCATCGGTATAAACCTCAAAATGATGTGTCTAACATTAATGCTTAAGAAAGTCCGCAGACATTTAAAACTGCTATAAATCGCCGTAGATTGTGTTTTTTTAAAAACGAGCTATATTGCTATATGCGAAGTTTTATAAAAAAGTGCAAGATGCGGTGATTTTTGCTGTTTTTATTATTTGCTAGCTTCTTCGATTGCTACTGCAACTGCAACAGACATACCAACCATGGGGTTGTTACCTGCGCCGATCAAGCCCATCATTTCAACGTGAGCCGGAACGGAGGAAGAACCTGCGAACTGAGCGTCAGAGTGCATTCTTCCCATAGTGTCAGTTAAGCCGTAAGAAGCGGGGCCTGCAGCCATGTTATCGGGATGCAGAGTTCTTCCGGTACCGCCGCCGGATGCAACGGAGAAGTATTTTTTACCCTGCTGGATACATTCTTTTTTGTAGGTACCTGCAACAGGATGCTGGAATCTGGTGGGGTTGGTGGAGTTACCGGTGATGGAAACACCAACATTTTCTTTGTGCATGATTGCAACACCTTCACGAACGTCATCACAACCGTAGCATTTAACTTTTGCTCTTTCACCGTCGGAGTAAGCTTTTTCAGAAACTACTTTCAGTTCGCCGGTGTAGTAGTCAAACTGGGTTTTCACATAGGTGAAGCCGTTGATTCTGGAGATAATTTCAGCAGCGTCTTTACCCAGACCGTTTAAGATAACTTTTAAGGGTTCTTTTCTAACTTTGTTTGCAGATTTTGCAATACCGATTGCACCTTCAGCAGCAGCGAAAGATTCGTGACCTGCTAAGAATGCGAAACACTTGGTTTCTTCTCTTAACAACATTGCTGCTAAGTTACCGTGACCGATACCTACTTTTCTGTCGTCTGCAACGGAGCCGGGGATACAGAATGCCTGTAAACCTTCGCCGATTACTTCTGCAGCGTCAGCAGCGTTGGTAACACCACGTTTGATTGCTAAAGCGGCACCTAAAATGTATGCCCAGCAAGCGTTTTCAAAACAGATGGGCTGGATGCCTTTTACGATGTTATAAACATCGATACCTTTATCTTCACAGATTTTTCTTGCTTCTTCGATGGAAGCGATTCCGTTTTCTTCCAAGCATTTGGTAATGCCGGCGATTCTTCTTTCGTAACCTTCAAATAATGGCATAATCGTTTCCCTCCTTATTCTTTTCTGGGATCTACGTAAGACGCTGCATCAGCGAATCTTCCGTAGGTACCGGTTGCTTTCTTCATTGCTTCTTCAGGAGCAGTGCCTGCTTTGATCATATCCATCATTCTGCCGAAGCTGATGAATTCATAACCGATGATGTGTTTTTCATCATCCAAAGCAATTTTGGTAACATAACCTTCTGCCATTTCCAGATATCTGGGACCTTTTGCAGAAGAGGAGTACATGGTACCAACCTGGCTTCTTAAGCCTTTACCTAAGTCTTCTAAGCCTGCACCGATGGGTAAACCGCCTTCGGAGAATGCAGTCTGAGTTCTACCGTAGATAATCTGCAGGAACAGTTCTCTCATAGCAGTGTTGATCGCATCACAAACCAAGTCGGTATTTACTGCTTCCAGTAAGGTTTTGCCGGTTAAGATTTCTGCTGCCATAGCTGCGGAATGAGTCATACCGCTACAGCCGATGGTTTCAACCAACGCTTCTTCAATGATACCGTCTTTTACGTTTAAGGTCAGCTTACATGCACCCTGCTGAGGAGCACACCAGCCAATACCGTGAGTTAAGCCGGAAATGTCTTTTACTTCTTTTGCCTGGACCCATTTGCCTTCTTCCGGAATCGGTGCCGGACCATGGTTGGGGCCTTTGGCTACACAAGTCATTTGTTCAACTTCATGTGTAAACTTGCTCATTACTTTGAACCTCCATAAATGTATGTTAAAAATATTTTTTACCGAAATATATTATACATAATTTTACCCTGTTTGTCCACTATTTTTCCAAATTTTTTTAATTTTTTTATTGCAAATTTAAAATTGCCGAATAAATTTATATGAAACTGTATTTTTTTTCGTGCTTCTTCATATAATAAACCATACTGAGAACGTAAAAAACGAAAAAATATCAAAGATGATACTTATCTAATTTTATTTGGAGGAATCAATATGCTTATCCTAAAGGTATCCAAAAATTCCAATCCCGGTTCTGTGGCCGGCGCATTGTCGGGCATTGTGAGAGAACGTGGCTCCGCTGAGCTTCAGGCAATCGGTGCTGCTGCTGTGAATCAAGCGGTAAAAGCAGTAGCTATTGCCAGAGGTTTCTTAGCGCCCAGCGGTTTTGACATTGTGTGCGTTCCTGCTTTTTCAGAAATCGAAGTGGCAGGCGAAGAGCGCACAGCCATTAAATTTATGATTACCGATAAAAACAGCTGAATATCCGAATTATTTTTTGTGAACTTACCTCTGTTTATTTTACAGTGATTTTTAATTTTAACGCTACGAAAGGAGTCTTCTCTTGAAACATCTGAAACATATTGTAAAGGCCACCAAGGGTTGGCTCCTTGTTCTCTTATTGCTGGTGTCCGTTGGATGCAAATCTCAAAAAGAAGAAAAAACCGCCGAGGTTATCACTCCGACTCCAAATAAAACCGCGTCACCCACTCCCTCTTCACAACCAACCGAAACTCCTCCCCCTTCCCCCATACCAACCGAGCCACCTGCTCCGGTGTATGAAATGGTGGGACAAGCTTCTACCAATATTTTCGATAACATTCCCCAACGAAACAACAATCTGAAAATTGCTATTGACGCCATTGACGGAATGATACTGAATGTGGGAGAAGAGTTTTCTTTCAATCAGACTGTGGGTCCCAGAACAAAAGAAAAAGGCTACCAGGAAGCCATTGGTTATGACGAAAACGGTGATAAAGTGCCAACTGTTGGAGGAGGTATCTGTCAGATTTCTTCCACGCTGTATATGGCAACGCTGAACGGAAATTTTCCCGTGACTGAACGCCACTCTCATTCTCACAGTGTGCCCTATGCAGACTCCAATCACGATGCTACCGTATCCTACGATGGCTATGATTTCAAATTTCAGAATAATCGGGACATGCCCATTCTCATACGGATATCTACCGACGGAGCTACTGTATATGCTCGTTTTCTCCTGATGATTCAATAAGAACCCGACCCGATGACGCAATCAAAGATTGCGGTCGGGTGCCCCGGAACCTTGTTGTATTCACAATAAAAAAAGCCCGTAATGTCAAACCATTACGGGCTTTTTTGACGAAATAAAATTATCTTACGTCTTTGATGATATAAAGATTATAGAAAGTATTGTTGCTATTGCTGTTGAACACTTTTACAAACATAGTATCATGATGTTTGGTTTCATTGTCAGCATTGTTTTCAATAGTCTGTAAATCTTCTAAGAAACCTTTGATTTCATCTTTATTTTTAATCTGAATCAGTCTGTCTGCGGTGGATGCAGTTGCATCGTACACATAGATGTTTGCTAAGGATTCCAGATCATAATCATAGAAATTGTCGCCGTTATCAAGATCTGCTTCCAGTGCTTCAATGGTAGCGGTATCACCTGCTAAAACAGGTAAACCGGAATCATCTTTTGCGATTCTTAAGTTACGGATGGTACCTGCTTCATTAGTGATATAGGTCAACGGAATACCCATATAATAAGCATATACACTATTAGTGGTGGGACCTACCATATTGCTGGTATTGTTCTGGATACCAAAGAAGTTGTAATCTCTGTTGTATGCATTGGTTGCAGCATATGCATTATCGGAAGCTTCCATAACCCCTGCGGTGGGATAATTTCCGTTTGCGATTTCATCAGCACGAGCTAAAACGAATACGCATCTTAAGTTTTCAATATCGATACCGGTGGTTCCGGGGATATCATAATAGGTAAACACATCACCTTTTTTCAAATTAAGAGCGTTTACAACGGGCTGAGTAATTACCACTTCACGGAGAGCGGAACCATTCCCAGCTTTATTAACGCCGGTGAACGGATAAGCTTTTACGGTTACAACGTTTACATCATCCATGGGAACGATAGAACCAATAGAATCTACGATATAGGTTTCAGAATCCTTGGTTAATCCTTCGAAAGGACGAACGATAACATACTGCATATTATAGCTGGTACCGGATTTCTTTAAGTTTAACTGATATACTTTACCGGTGTATGCAGTATTGGTAGTTAAAGTAGTGGTTTTCGGAATAACAGTATCGGTATCATAGTGAGAACCGATTAAGATAATTTTGGTAGAAGTAGAGTTATAAGTAATTTCTTTACCGTTATCAAAAGTGATTTTGGTAGAAGAAATTTTCTTAATATCGGTTACTTCTGCATTGGTAGATTTTGCAGAAACATACTGATAGCTGTCGCTACCTGCATCAATGATTCCAAATTCATCAATCTGTCCATTTTTCAGGGTGTATTTAAAGAGTGCATCAGTAATCAGTTCACCGGAACCGTCTTTTAAAGCTGCGATACGAGCATCTCCGGAGGTTTCATCACGGAAACGTAAGGTGTCTACCTGATTGGTGCTTACATTGTAAATTTCCAACTGAGTGATTCTGTCAAAGCCGGTACCGCCGGTGGTAACAGAAACAGGAATACCAATGTTCACATCTTCAGTTTTGATGTTGGAAACATAACCAACTTCGCCGAAGGGGTCAATATGGAATTTAGCATTTACTTCAGGCTGAACCACAGAAGTCAGAGCGTATCTGTCTAATTCTTTAGACAGTAAGAAAGTGCTACCGTTTGCAACTTTAATGAAGGGACGTCCGGTTGCATCATCAGTGTAGTATTCGGTAATAGCGCCGGTTACAGCAGAGGTGGATACTAACACTTCATAGTAGTTGTTGGAAGTATCTTCAGTGTTGGTTGCAACCGCAATGATATTGCCCTTCGAGATACCGCTATATGAAGACAAGGTATTTGCATTTGCAACTGCTTTACCGGTAGAATAATCAAAGTTACCTTTTTTCATTACGGTTTCATTTAAGTAGGTATCTTTATAAGGAACAGAAATATCAAAATTAGACTGGCCGTCATTGCCTTTTACTTTAATTACTTCATTTCTGGTATCAGTGCTTTCTACCACATAAGTTTTGTAAGATTTTGCTTTTACCAGAGTCTGAGTGCCGCTTAAGTAAACAGAAACAACACCGTCCACACCGTCAGGATCCACTAAATCTGCATTGATTGCAGCGATACCGTTTGTATGCAGTCTTTCGTTATACATCACAACGGGAGTTCCGCTGAAATTCAAGCTGTTTTCTCTTTCTTTTGCTTTATCGGTGTAATAGTCAATACCGGAAGCATCTAAAGAAATCACATCGGATAATTTGATGTTTTCATATACACGAACGCCGGCATTACGAGTAATGTTGGTTAAGGTTTTCATTTCGGGATCTTCTGCGTCGGTTTTGTAGGTAATATCTACCTGCTGACCAATATAGTCAAATGCAGAAGTATTCTGAACGGTAATTTTAACGTAGCTGTTGTCTGCTTTTTTCACAAACATCGCATTGTCGTTTACGCTTTCAATTGCAGGCTGACCGGGTTCCAAGTTCACTTTAGGAGTACGAACCACGGTAACATTTTTAATGGTTTCGGTTTTTAAGAACTGCTGGCTGACAGTGTTATTACCGCTTCCAGATTTTACATAATCCACAGAACCATCTGCATTGATCTGAGGAACTAACATATCAACATCTAAAGAGTTATACAACAGCTGAGCGATAATTCCTCTGGGAGCGGGCTTGTCCTGAGTGTGAGCTGCATTTTTTAAGATACCCAGTTTGGAAGCCTGCTGAATGTATCCGTTGGGGTAACCGCCGGATTTTTCTGCAGCCGCACCGTAGTTTAATGCACAAACAATCATTTTAACTGCCTGTTCGTAAGTAACTTCCGCTTCAGGCTGGAAAGTACCATCAGGGAAACCGTTGATAATACCTCTGTTTTTCGCAGAAACAATATCAGACGCTGCCCAATAGCTAACAGTAACGTCGGAGAAAGGTTCTGCAGCTACTGCAGAGCTGCCTAAGTTAAACATTCTGGTGATCAGAGCTGCCATCTGAGCTCTGGTTACGGCTTCATCAGGCTTAAAGGTGCCATCCGGGAAACCGTTGATAATGTCCATGCCGGACAACATGTCGATTGCCTGGTATCTGTCATGCGTTGTGGGAACATCTGAGAATGTTGCCGCAAAAATGGGCGTAGACAGAATCATCAGACAAGCGAGCACAAGTGCTAACACTTTTGATTTCATTTTGAATTCCTCCTTTTAGTGAAATCAGGCAGAATTTTTACCATCTGCCAATGTATAAAAATTTTTTTTAACTGATGGAATATCCCAAATTGGATTTTATCCGTTCTGATAACGCACATCATCACCGCGGAACACAAAAATATCATAATTCCCCAAAATTCTGGAAACTAATCTGGGAGAATATTTCTGATTTAATTCATTTAAGTCCATATTGGTGGAAATCACGGTGCGTTTGTCAGAAATCATTCTGGTTTCTAAAATATCGAATAATTGAGACTGAGGATATTCGAACGCATATTCGGTCCCCAAATCGTCTATAATGAGCAAATCGCAATTACGAATCAAAGAAAGGTACTCTCCGTGTTCCGGCTCTTCGTGACGGAATTTAGCATCATCAATGATATTGGAAATGCGAGTTGCTGTCTGATACAGCACAAAATGTCCGCTATCTAAAAATTCCTTGGCAATGCAGGAAGAAAGGAATGTCTTTCCTGTTCCTGTGGGTCCTGTAAAGAGCAGGTTGTTCTTGATGGTGTCATCCTTCTTACAATATCGCTTTGCCTTTTCTATGATGCACTCCATATATTTTTTTTCAGAATGCATCGATAAAGAGAAGGTGGAAAAGTTTTCCTTCTCAATGCGGGCAGAAAGATTGGAAAGCTTGTACGCTTCGGCACGAAGCATTTTTTGATAACACTCGCACACCCGGCTTCCTACAAATCCTTCATCCCGACAAATGGGGCATTCATAGTAATCCTCCAGAAAATTGGCAGGATAGCCATGCTCCAGAAGTAATTTCTCACGTTCCGAAGCCAAATCACCTAACGCCGCCTTAACCTTGGTTACATCCCCTTCGGATGCTATCCCCATTTTAATCAAAGCACCGATTTTTTGATTGATTTGGGAGAGCGCAGGAATTTCTATGTATGCTTTTTCCTTTTTCTCGCGGGTAATCTGTTTATTCTCTTGCTGGCGTTGTTTCAGTTGTTCTGCCGCTTTTTTTAATACAACGGTTGGATATGTCATCCCTTATCCCTCCAACTGCTTCCGAATGAGATTATCGGTAATTTTCTGAAAATCAGGCACCGCCTGACTAAAATTATTTAAGGGACCTGCCTTAACAGACGTTTTTTTCGTCGGTTTGTTCCCATTTTCGTTCATAACAATTTTGTCTAAATAAGGAAAAGATAATTTCCCGATTGCCATAATCATCTTTTCATAAGCACTACGGATTTCATCTTCCGTTTTCTTTGCTTCTTCCCATTTTTTGATGTATTCTTTTTCTTTATCTACAAATTCTCTACCGGTAATTTTCAAGATTTTGGAAACTTTTTTCAGATACTTTCCAGATTGCTCCATACGGGTAAAATGTTGCTCTAAATCTTCTAACTCAGTAATCCCGTCTGCATAATTCTCAGTAACCACTTTGTAGATATATTTCATACTCTTTTTACGGATTTTCAAGCAATGAGCGATGGTAACCAACAAATGCTCTAAAGGAATTTCCTTGATTTTTACAATATCAAAAATCATCATTACGTCATCCTGGGTTAAAAGCACAGGATAAGAAGCTTCCACAATACGCAAGATTTCTTTAAAATCTTCATCACGCTGAATGGTGGAAAACACATCTTCAAAACGAACCGCTTCATAAGGCTTCTTGGTTTTGGGAGCTGATGCTGAGAAAACCATTTCTTCCGGATTTTCAAATTCTACAGAACCTTCATCAGAGAGGCTGATTAACCCCTCCTGCTCCCAATAATGCCATGCGTTTTTCACATCCGCTGTCAATATTCCCAGCGTTTTTGCAATTTCAGAATCGGTCATAGACTGATTTTCCATACAGAGCTTTAACCCAAACAAATAAATTTTTAAGTAGTCCCCATTTACCATGGGAAGGTAACGGTCAAAAAAAGTAACCGGTAATTTTACCAGACTTTTTTTCCGTCCCTTGGAAAGCTTTAAAGCCATATTCTTTCATCCTCTGCGTCTGCTAACACAGAGGGCAAGTCTGTGCTAGAGTTCTTTTCGTTCCTTCCATGCCATCAGAAGGGTTGCTTCATCTGCATACTCAATATCACTGCCCATAGGCAGTCCCTGAGCGATACGGGTCACCTTGATACCAAGCGGCTTTAACAGCTTGGCAAGATACATCGAAGTGGCATCTCCTTCCACTGTGGGGGATAGCGTTAAAATCACTTCTTCAATATGACCTTCTGAAATTCTGGAAAGAAGTTCTTTCACAGTTAAATCATCAGGAGAAACACCATCCATAGGAGAAATGAGTCCGTGAAGCACATGGTAAACACCTTGGTACTCCATTGTTTTCTCCATCGCAATCAATTCTTTGGGGCTTTTCACCACCATTACGGTGCTTTGATCCCTTTTAGAATTTTCACAAATGGGGCATATCTCCCCTGCGCAAATATTCCGACAAGTTTTGCAATAACGCACCTTTGCCTTGGCATTTAAAAGTGCGCTGCTGAAGTCACGGGCAAACTCATCCGGCTGCATCAAAATATAGTAGGCAAGCCGCTGAGCAGTTTTCTTGCCGATCCCGGGTAACTTATTAAATTGTTCGCTAAGCACCGTTAACGGCTCAAAAATCTCTGCCATTGTTATTTCTCCATTGTGATTTTGATTTCGCTGCTATTTGAAATATTACAAATTAAAATAAACCGCCAAAGTTACCCAAACCGCCGGTTAAACCGCCCAGAGTGGTTTCTTTTTCTTTATCTTTTTCGTCGATTGCCTGATTCACTGCTGCAATGACTAAATCTGCAACCATTTCTGCATCATCTAAAACAGATTCATCAATTACAAGGTCGGTCAATTTACCGGTACCGTTAATGGTAACGCTTACTGCACCGCCACCGGAAGTTGCCTGATAAGATTTGCTGGCTAAATCTTCCTGAGCCTGTTCCAGGTTCTGCTGCATTTTCTGTGCCTGTTTCATTAAGTTTGCCATATTACCGGGCATACCGCCGCCCATATTGAATTTTCCTTTTGCCATTTTTGTTTGTTTCCTTTCGTTTCTTTTATTTAAAAATTATCTGATCGGAGAATCCGCTCAACTGATTCATCAGCTTTTGAAAAGAATCTCCGTTCTCTTGTGAGGTCTCCGCGGAACGCAGTTTGACAATCAAATCCTTCCCGGTAACCTCTAAGATAGCTTGTTTTATTACTTTATCATATTGATTCATTTTCGCAATATTTAAAAATGCTTCACTTTGAATCAAAAAATCAACACCACCGTTTATTTCTTCCCGGGTGGCACTGCTCATAATCCGTTTGAAGCCGAAATCCGCTTTTTTGGAAGCAGCTTCTATCACAGCATCCCAAAAAGGAGCAAGACTTCCTTCGGACAAAATCGATTTTTCACCGACTTCTTCCGCTACCGCAATTTCCGGTTCCTGCACACTTTCAGAAATAGGTTCCGCAATTGTTGCAGGTTCACTTTCCAAAGGAATGTCTTCTTTTACAGATTCGACGGGAGCTTCGTAAATTTCTGTTGGAATCGAAGGTTCCGGCATCGGTTCGGGAATGAATGTTGGTTCTGAAACAGCATCTGCCGGCGGAATATTCCAAACAATTTCATCCGGCTCTGATTTTATCATTTCAGGCTCTGACGCAACCGGAGACACTGCCGGTATACTTTGCCCTAAACTGAAACGGGTTATTTTTTGTTCTAATTCCTGAAGCCGTTCGGTAATACCGCGAAGGTCTCCCGGATCCGGACGTTTCACCATAGCGGTAACAGCCACCTCCAGACACAGTCTGGACTGACCAAGATACCGTTTGGAAGAAACTGCTTCGCTCAAGGTATCCAGATACCGAAGCAGGCGTTCCTCTGAAATCAACTGCGACTGCTCCGCATAATTCTGAAATACACTTTTGGTAACAGATAAAATCTCCATAGCAGCTTCTGAGGTATTTAATGTTTTTACCACCAACACGCTGCGAAAATGTGCAATCAGATCTTCTAAAATCCGTTCTATATCCCGCCCATTTTCGTACGCGGTGTTGATCAAGCCAAAACACTCGGGCAAATTTCCGTCAATGATATGACGGGCAAAATGCACAATAAACTGAGGATCAGAAGCTCCGGTAATGGTTGCCAAGTGTTTACAATCAATCTCAGTGAATCCTGCAGACATACACTGATCCAAAATAGAAAGTGCATCACGCATAGAACCGTCTGCCAGACGTGCAAGCATTCCGATGGCTTCATCGGTAATGGTATATCCATCCCCTGCGATAATCTGACGGATGCGTTTTTCGGTATCATAGGGAGTGATTCTCTTAAAATCAAACCGTTGACAACGGGACAAAATGGTAACCGGGAACTTATGAGGCTCAGTAGTGGCAAAAATAAACACCACGTGTGCCGGAGGTTCTTCCAAGGTTTTTAACAATGCATTGAAGGCTGCATCGGTCAACATATGTGCTTCATCAATGATATACACCTTATATCGCAAATCTGCCGGTGCATACACCACTTCTTCCCGAATGATTCTTGCATCATCCACACGGTTATTGGAAGCTGCGTCAATCTCTACAATGTCCACAGCACTGCCGTTTAAAGCAGTTTTACAGGCATGACATTCATTACAAGGGTTCCCGTTCTGCGGATTTTCGCAGTTCATGGCGCGGGAAAGAATTTTTGCGGTGGAGGTTTTCCCTGTTCCGCGAGAACCCGAAAACAGGTAGGCATGGGAAAGCTTATGCTGCACCAGCTGACTTTTTAACGTATCTGTAATATGGCTCTGACCCAACACATCTTCAAATACGGTAGGACGCCATTTGCGATATAACGCCTGATACATACATTCTCCCCCTCTCTTCCCAACGCTATGGTCAAAAATCTTCTGTAAAAACAGAAAATCCGATACTTTTATGACTTGTATTTGGACACCGCACAGATTTCTTGTTGCTTATCGCTGCTCCGTTTCCGTCCTGACGAGGTTCACAAAAGAAAAATCGCAGGCCAAACACAAGTCATAAAAATACCGGATTACAATCGGTATAACTCCGAATTTCGTTTATTTTTTCTACTCGGCTTGGTTCCGTGAAAAAACACTTGTTGTATTATACCACGGGTAATCCGGATTGTCAAGCTGAAATTTCTGAAAACAGAAAAAACTTATAAATCACAAACCTCTTCCAAAACAAGCACAGCATCTGCCACCAATTCCGCACAGGGACGTTTCCGATAATATGCCGTTGTGCGTTCTGCGGGAATATGCGTAACCTTTTCTTTTTCTTCTCCTAAAAGTTCCCGACAGATAATGGAGCCGTTCTTCTCACGGAATTTTTCTGCCAGAGTTTGAATCAAAAGGTAATGCTCCGCTTTTTCTTCCTTGGCTTTCGGGTCACTGTAACCATAAAGTGCACCTGCCACAAAAAACATTCCGCTAACTGCGCCACACACCTCACGAAGCCGACCCATACCGCCACCGAAAGAGGACACGGTTTTCATCAAAACATCAAATTCTATGGCAAGCACGTCTGAAAAAGCTCCCACAACCGCCTGAGTACAGTTATATCCTTCCAAAAATAACGCTTTTGCACGTTCTGAACGTTCTGACATCATGACACCTCTTATCTTTACTCTTTAAAGTTATCCCGCAAATAAGGTTTTAATTGTTCCACCAAACGGTCGCTGGGGGAAAACAATACCAGCTTTTTGATATGGTTACTGTTGACAATTACGACATATCCGGTTGTTTTGTTGCCATCGGAAAAATCCAAAATTTTCTGAATATCTTTTCTCTTTTTGTATTCTGCAAAATACCGATCGGTTTTCCCCATAAATTCCACCTGGCGCGGTTTTATGGTAATCAGTCTCCGACGACTGCTTTTCCCGTAAATGACGTCGATATCCACTTCACCGCCGGTATAGATATACTCATATTCGGGGCTTAAACGCAAAAACAAAAAATAAGCACCGTAAATCACCCCGGCAGCTAAGGCAACTCCCAGCGGACCGCCAAGCAAAAAAACCAAAACACAAAGCGGAATACATCCCAGAATAATCAGTGTTTTTAAAAACACATTTTTCCCGTCAAGCTTACGTCTATGAATCTCATCAAAGTATATTTGCTCCATGCAACAAACCTCTTTTTCATATTTTATCGATTATATTGTATCATAAATGTGATAGCTTGTAAAGAAAAAAAGATAAAAAAAATAAAAAATAAGCACTTTTTCGTATTTTAAAAAACCATTTTTTATCAGGTTTTTGTTTTTTTTGCATATCCCTCATCTTTTTTCAAAGAAAACCTTGATTTTTCCAAAATCTTGTTGTATAATATTGGCAGAGAAATCATTTTTGCTATTTATGCAAACAAGGAGGAATTTTTATGAAAACTTTCGACATTCAGCTCAATTCTATCAACGATGTAAAAGTGTTTGTCAACACTGTGGCAAAATACAGTTTTGACATTGATTTAATCTCCGGCAGATATATTGTGGATGCAAAATCCATTATGGGTATTTTCAGCCTGGATCTTTCAAAACCCATTAAAGTGGAAGTACATTCCGATAATTGCGATGCACTCTTAAAAGAGATGGAAGCATTTATCCTCTAGTATCGTTTTTTTACAACAGTCACAACAGTTGGTTACAGCTGTTGTGACTTTGTTTTTTCAGGAAGTTTTGTGTTTTTCTGTATATTTCTCACGTTTTTTCAAAAAAAACTTGCAATCAAAATTAAAATATGATAAAATGGCGTAGAAAGGTGTGATGGAATGAAAAAAATCCTGTTGATTTTATCCATCGTGTTACTTACTGCTCTTTTTTACGGATGCGAAAAACAAACAGACGAGTTTGTTGCGGTATCAAAACCAATTGCTAAAGAAGAGTTATCAGAATGGGACAAGATTGTGCAGCGAAATGAGCTGAAAGTTGGTGTTCCCACCACCGCAGATACGTTTGATAATGCATTAATTGATGCCTTTGCGGCTGAACTGGAAATTGCAGTTACCAAAGTTATTGTTCCTCGGGATGCCGATGCATTAACCAAAATCCAAGATGGTACCGTGGATATGCTTTGGGGTCAGCTTCCTGCCACCTCAGATACCAGCACTGCATTCCGCTTGTCCACCCCTTACTTCAACAGCACCATCCTTTATCTTACAAAAGATCAGGATTTTGTTTTGGATAAAACCTCTGTGGTAGGTGTTATGACAGATTCTGCAGAGGAAATCAGTGTTACAAATTATTACGACACCGTATATTCTTATTCCACAGAAAATGAATTGTTTTATGCACTAAACAGTGGCATCTGTGATGTAATCTTGTATAACAAAGCTTTATACGAAAACAATTCCCGCAAATCTGATAGTTTGCATATTATAAAAGAAGTTCCTTACGAGCTGGTTGTGGCATTCGAACAAAACAATGTGGCAACCTGTACGGAAGTAGAAAAGATTTTAGCAAAAATCAAGGCAAACGGTAGGGCATCCGAAATTTGTCTAGACTGGTATCCTGTGGATTTAATTACAAAATAGTTGCAAATTCTGAAATATAAAAAAGGAGTTTTAATTATGAAACAAACATTTAATGACTGTCAAGACAGAATGAAGAAATCGGTAGATTCTCTGTTGCACGAATTCGGCCAGTTAAAAGCAGGTCGTGCAAATCCCGCAATTTTAGATAAAATCACCGTGGAATACTACGGTTCCCCCACTCCCATCCCGCAGATTGGTTCTGTTTCTGTTCCGGAAGCAAGAACGCTGGTAATCCAGCCCTGGGATGCTTCCATTTTAGGCGATATCGAAAAAGCAATCTTAAAGGCAGATATTGGTATCAACCCAACCAACGACGGCAAAGTGATTCGTTTAAACTTCCCTGCTTTAACCGAAGAAAGAAGAAAAGATCTGGCAAAAGAAATCCATAAACTTTCTGAAAATGCTAAAGTTGCAGTGAGAAATGTTCGTCGTGATGCAATTGATAAATACAAAGATATGAAGAAAAAATCTGAAATCACCGAAGACGATTTAAAAACCTGTGAAAAAGATGTTCAGGATTTAACCGATAAATTCATTAAAGAAATTGATACTCATACCGCTGCAAAAGAAAAAGAAATTATGACAGTTTAATCTGTAATAAAAACCGACATAAAGGGTAGCTGCAATCTGCAGTTACCCTCTCTCTTTGCAAATAACCAACAAAAACGGAGGACATTATGTTTAGCAAGAAAACTTTACGAGGTGATATTATCGGCGGTATCACCGTGGCAATCGTGGCGTTACCTTTGGCAATCGCTTTCGGATTGCAATCCATGCCGAATGATCCCAATGCTGCTATGGCAGGTCTCTACGGTGCTATCTTCTGCGGTCTTTTTGCCACAATTTTCGGAGCAACCAAAGGCTTAATCAACGGACCTACCGCGGCTATGATTGTGGTGCTTGCTTCCACCTACAACAAAGCTGGTTACCATGGGTTCATAATGGCAATGTTGATTGCCGCTGTGTTACAGATTCTTTTAGGTCTTTTGAAACTGGGGAAATATGTGCAATACATCCCGAAACCTGTGGTGGTGGGATTTACCAATGGGATTGGCATTTCCATCTTTATCGGCCAGTTTAAAGATTTTAATACCGCGCCTATGCTGGCATTGATCGTGATTGCAATCATGTTTATTCCCATTATTGCAAAATGGATTCTTCATTTCAAGAAACAAAATGTTGCGGCAAATAATATCAAGAAATTTTTTCAGATTATTCCTGCTTCTTTAATCGGCTTGATTATCGCAGTTACTGTTTATATGTTATGGCTTCCCGGCGCAGAAGTAATTACCAACCGTGCAACCATTACCGCAGGATTCCCCACTTTCAAAATGCCGGTATTCGCCGACTTAAACTGGGGTCCCATTATTTCCGGTGCCATTTCTTTATTCCTGCTGGCAAGTATTGAGTCTCTGCTCAGTGCAGTTGTTGTGGACGATATGTTAGATCAGAAAAGTAATCCTAATCGTGAATTGATCGGTCAAGGGATTGGAAATTTCATTGCTCCCTTATTTGGCGGCTTGATTGGTACCGGTGCTATTGTGCGTAGTGCCGTAAATGTCAATAACGGCGGAAGAACCAAATTATCCGGCATTATCCATGCGCTGATTATCTTACTGGTTGTACTTTTCTTCTCCGGTGTCACCGCCTTCATTCCTATGGCTGCATTAGCAGGTATTTTAATGGTAACCGCTTTTAATATGATAGAATTTGAAAGCTTTGCGGAAATCGGAAAAGTTCCCTACTCTGAATCCTTGATTATGATTGTAACTATGATTGTAACCGTTATTGAAGATTTGATTGTGGGGGTTGCCTGCGGTATTGCATTGACACTGATTTTAAAAGGCATTGAAAAATCACGTCAAAAAATGAAAGCAAAAACAAAAAAATAATTTTTCTTTCATAGCATTGATAAAAACAAAAAAAGGAACTGTATTGTAATACAGTTCCTTTTTATATTCCTAAAATCCAAAGCTTGGTAACTGCCAAAGATTCTCTTAAATAATTATGAACAACATTATACCACGCTGTTTTTCCGTGAAGATGGGTAATCGTTGGAAACTCAACCTGTTCTGACATCTGTTCCGAACGATAAATGTGAAAATCGTTGGTTACAAATGCCACTCGATATTCTTCGCCAAACAGCTTTTCCAAAATCTTTTTGGAATACAAGAAATTCTCATAAGTACTGGTGGCACGTTCTTCTTTCACAATCGGATTGGTCACGCCGTTTTGAATCAAGTATCTCTCCATCGCAAGCGCTTCAGTAATATCTTCTTGATTTCCTTGACCGCCGCTGACCACAATCACCGCATCAGGATTCTTTTCGGCGTACTCTATTGCACAGTCCAGACGGAATTGAAGTGGCAAGCTGACCGTTTCACCGTGTACTGCAGCTCCCAACACAATCAGAGCATCTTCTTGATAATCCACTGTGTCACGATTGCCGTAAATCCCCAAAAACAAAGAAACAATCAAAAGATAAGCTATTCCTGCCAGAAATAAACGATGAATCCAACGAAAGACACGAAAAACTTTCCCCTCAGGATGCTTCTTTTGCAGGATTCCCCATCCCAACAAATAACATCCAATGACCAAAGATAACACCAACCCAAAATGCAGGTTAGAAACTGTCGTCATCACAAGAAAATTACCAATCAGCATAATTCCGACTATGATATAAACAATCGGCATCCTCATAAGCATCACCTCATTTTCACGATTTCAAATGATTGACCAAATCAACCAGAGGTTCTTTATCAGAACAAAATTCGTGAATACCGTCAAACGCAATGAAACGAAGCCAATCAGTTCCAACATCTGAGCAAAGAGTTTTCAACCGCTCAAATTCCAAAGAACCCGTCTCAAAAGCAAATAAATCGTCACGATTACCGAGTTCGATACAAAGTTTTCTGGGATAGATCAGACAAGCGACTTCCGCATCGTCCAATAATTTAGCAGATTCAAACCAGGTCCAGTCACTGTAAGCATACTGTTTTCTCTGATTAAAAAATGCACAGGAAACCGCACTTTTGATTCGGGTATCCAATGCGGCAGTGTATAGGGTATAAAATCCGCCATACGACAGCCCAACCATTCCAAAATTAGATACAAAATCCTGTTTTTCAAAATAATCAAGTATCGAAAGAATTCCGTGAAGTTCCACAGTAGCAATGGAGGAACCTACCCGTTTTAAGCGAGCATCTGTTTCTTTACGATCGTATTCCACACCATAGGTATTATCCCACAATAACAACTGAGGTGCAAACACGTGTGCCCCCTGCTCTGCTAAAGTCTGAATCACATCATAATAATATTCGGAGGAGCCGTAAATTCCTGCTGCAAATTCAGGGGTTCCTGCACCACCATGCTGAAAAATCACCAAAGGTTTTTTTTCGCCGTTCACTTTGAAAAACAGTCCTGTCAGAAAAACACCTTTTACAATTTCAAACTGCATACGGTAAACAGAATAACCGTCTTCATCGGACAGTTTTTCTGTTTTGGGAGAAGATAAAACTTCTCCTTCATACCCAAAAAGAGGCCAACCTAACATCTTCCGAAATTCTTCCCGATATTGTTCGGGATTTTTGAAAATATCTTTCGCATAGATTGCTCTGCTTTTTTTGCTGACCAGTTCCCGTTCCAGAATCAAAGCATCAAGACCTGAAACATACTGTTGTTTATAACTTTTTGAAGCTTCTTTTTCTTCCCGATAATTCATAACTTGACCTTTCTCATTATTCATAAAAATTCATGCTATGGATGGTACCAAAATATGGTCTGTTTTTAGCCGCCCAAGAATAAGAAGCAGCTTGTTTATCGATAAAATAAAGTGAATTTCCAACCACATTGATTCCGCGAAGTGCACACTTTGCCGCAATAATACAAGACTTCGTGGGGGTCACATCAAATTGACTTGTATGAGCAGGAGGAAACTGAACACCATATTTTTTATCCAAAATAACTCCCTTCACCGTATTGGGAAATTTAGATGATTTCATACGGTTCACCACAACATCTGCCACACCAAGCTGAACCGCAAAGGGTTCGTAGCCGCTTTCAATCTGCGTAATTTTCCCAAGATATAAAATATCCTCGTAGGTGTATGAATAATCTCTGTAATAATCAGGCACCACAACACCCGGAGCAGAAATATTCACAACCAAATAAAAATCATCCCAGGAAACACCATATCCTAATGTTTCCGAAATTGCCCGTACGGGAACAAAGGTCAAATTGGCATAAAGAACAGAATTATATGGCTTTAAAACACCATCAATCCAACAACTTCCCTGATTGGGATAAAATTCAAAATAATGTCCACCTTTTTCCAAAACGGCTAATTTTCGACCTGCATCCCAGGAGATTGCTCCACCTACCGCATCCGAAAAGGCACGAAGAGGAATATAAGTGGTTCCGCCAATGATAATCGGCTTCTGTGAACATTTCACAAAACAACCGTTCACTGCAATATCAAGGGGAATATTATAGCCTCCATAGGTATCTGCCGCAGAAGCTGTTGCACACACAAGCAGAATCATTGTAACAAGCAAACAAATTATCTTTTTCAAGGCATCATACCTCCTATTGAAAATCATTATATCACAAAAGTTTCCATTTTTCAAGAAAAAAGGTTTTTTTCCTGAAAAATGGGTTTGACAAGCTTTTAAAATGGTGCTATACTAATAACAGATAAGTTATATTACCCTTTGAAAGGAAGAGAACCATGAGCGAAAATTGCACACACGATTGCAGCAGTTGTCAGGAAAACTGTGCATCCCGTGATCCCAAAAGTTTTTTAGAAAAACCCCATACACTTTCCAATATTAAGAAAGTAATCGGTGTTGTCAGCGGAAAAGGCGGCGTTGGAAAATCCTTAGTCACCTCTTTAATGGCAATCACCTCCCGCAAGGCAGGTTATGAAACTGCCATTTTAGATGCGGATATCACAGGTCCCTCCATCCCCAAAGTATTCGGCTTAACCGAAAAAGCTACCGGTGATGAAGTGGGAATGTATCCTGTGGTAACCAAAAGCGGTATCAAAACCATCTCCATCAATTCCCTGCTCCCCGACGAAACCGAACCTGTAGTATGGAGAGGTCCCGTCATTGGCGGTGCGGTAAGACAGTTCTGGACCGATGTGGTTTGGAAAGATGTGGACTTTATGTTCATTGATATGCCTCCCGGAACCGGAGATGTGGCATTGACAGTATTTCAATCCATTCCCGTAGACGGCATTATCATTGTGACCACCCCTCAGGACTTGGTTTCTATGATTGTGACCAAAGCGGTAAGAATGGCACAGTTGATGAATATTCCTATTTTAGGCTTAATTGAAAACTACAGTTATCTGGAATGCCCTGACTGTGGCAAAAAAATCAATGTATTCGGTGAAAGCCACATTGATGATATTGCAGAAAACTTCGGTATTCCCGTGCTGGCAAAACTGCCCATCAATCCCGAAATTGCTTCCTTATGTGATGCAGGGAATTTGGAAGATGCCAAAATTGACTTCTTCTCCGATATGAAAGCACTGCTGGATGCTATTCATAACAACTAAATACAAAGCTAAAAAAGGATGAACCGATTTGGTTCATCCTTTTTACTTGCTATTTTACCACATAAATCTCTTCGTTATCAATTAACTTAACAGCTTCTTCACTGAGTTCTTCTCCAACGGTTACAATGGGAACGCAGGGCGGAAAACGGGTAATGTTTTCTTTGGAAATTCGTCCAACAGCTTCCTTGGCAGAAATCCATTCTCCCTCTGCAAAGTAAGCGTCTCTGGGAGCCATTACCTGCTTTAGTTTCAAAAGCGAATAGCTCGTTTTAGTTGTTTCTTTTTCTTTCCAATCCAATTTAAAAAGTGCTTTGGAAAGAGTTTTGATTTCTTCCATTTTATTGCAAGGCGAAAACATCAAAAGAAGATTATTGCCGAATACTCCTTCTGCATAGATTTTGTAATTCTTTTGCAGATACTTATCTAATTCTTCTGCCGAATAATTGGTGCCGTCACAGTTTAAAAGCAACTTATAGGAATCCTGATTGGCTAAAATCTTAAGAGGAGTTTTCTCGGTTAATTCTTTGGATAATTCTTTGATTTTTTCTGCAACCAAAGTATTTTGATACAGTTTCCTCCCGTAAGTCCCCGAATAATCCAAGGAAGATAAAATGGGATAGGACGGACTTGTGGTGTGCACCATATTGATTGCCTGCTTGATTTTTTTGGAAGGGATTCTTGCGGTATTACAACATAACACAGCCCCCTGATTCAGGGTAGGCATGGTTTTATGGAAACTAAGTACCGTCAAATCCGACTCGTTTGTTCGGCACGATGCCAAAGCATCATCAAAATAAAAATGGGCACCGTGTGCTTCGTCCTGAATGATGGTAATATCCCCCACTGTTTCACGGATTTCTTTGATATTCGCCACCTCACCGTAGTAGGTTGGAGAGGTGACAATCAAAATCTTTTCGCCATTATAATCAATATCTTCTGCCGATAAGGGACAAGGAATCCCGAATTCCTCATTGATTTTGGGATACACAAATTTGGGAATTCCACCTGCTAAAATCAGCCCGTAAATCACCGAAGCGTGACAATTTCTGTCCACCAAAACTCTTTCACCGGGGGTAATGGTTGCCAAAACACTTGCTAAAATTCCGCCGGTGGCACCGCCTGTTAAAAAGAATGTTTCCTTTTTTCCAAGCACCTTTGCCATCTTCTCCTGCGCCTCTTTGATGATGCCCTCAGGACACATCAAATTATCGGTACCGGAAAGTTCGGTAACGTCTACAATGGGCACGGGAATGTTTCCTTTATGCCCCGGCATATGAAAAGAAATTTCAGAAAATTCGTTTAAGTATTCATAAATCGACATGGTTTTTGTCCTTTATTCTGACATCGTATTTGCCATATCACGGTAGCTGATGGCTTCCGCTAAATGATGTACGTCAATCTGTTCGGATTCTTCCAAATCCGCTATGGTTCTTGCCACTTTAATAATTTTATCGTAACCTCTGGCAGTTAAGCCAAGTACGGAAAATGCCTGTTTCAACATTGCTTCCGCATCTTTTGTTAAAGGGCAATATTTTTTCACCAAAGGAGCGGTTAATTCTGCATTGGTTAAAATGCCTTCGCCTTCGTAGCGTTTCTTTTGCAGTTCACGGCAACGAATGACACGTTGTCTGATATCCGAGGAAGATTCTGCCCTCTCCAGCGATGAAATTTCATCATAATTTACGGCAGGCACCTCAATCTGAATGTCGATTCTGTCCAGAAGGGGTCCTGAAATTTTCTTCTGATAGCGCTTAATCTGGTCTATGGTACAAGTGCATTCTTTCACGGCGGAACCGTGATATCCGCAGGGACAAGGGTTCATCGCAGCAATAATCATAAAATTGCAGGGATATTCTGCTGAACGGCTCACACGGGTCACATTGATTTTCTTATCTTCTAAGGGTTGTCGTAACACTTCTAAGGCTTCCCGCTTAAATTCGGGAAGTTCGTCTAAAAACAAAACACCGTTATGCGCCAAGGAAATTTCACCGGGCATCGCTTTGGTACCGCCACCGATAATCGAAACGGTGGATGCAGTATGGTGGAGTGCTCGAAAGGGTCGTTCCACAATCATAGGCTTGTCCTTAGAAACCAAAGAGCAAACCGAATAAATTTTGGTCACTTCCATAGATTCGGAAAATGTGAGAGGCGGTAAAATCCCCGGTACCCGCTTGGATAACATAGTTTTCCCGGAGCCCGGAGTTCCGCTCATCAAGATACTGTGTCCGCCGCTACAAGCCACTTCCAAGGCACGTTTGGCGTTTTCCTGACCTTTCACGTCGGCAAAATCTAATTTAGAATCTATCACATCAAACTGAAGTTCGTTTTCATTTTCAAAAGGGAAGATTTCCAGTTCTCCTTTTAAGAAAGAAATCACTTCCCGAAGATTGTTCACAGCATATACCGAAAGTCCCGGCACCAACGCCGCTTCTTTAGCGTTATCTAAGGGAACAATAATTTTTTGGTAACCTTTTTTCAGTGCAGCATCTGCCATAGGAAGCACACCGCTGACCCCTCGGATTTCCCCTGATAAAGACAGTTCCCCCAGCATAATATACTGGTTAAGGTTGGGGATTTCCTCCATGGCACCGATTAAGGCAACTGCCATGGGCAAATCATAATGTGTTCCCTCTTTTCTTACGGCTGCCGGTGCTAAATTGATGGTAATTTTTCTGGCAGGAAATGTGAATCCCGAGTTTTTGATTCCGCTTCTGACACGCTCTTTGGATTCTTTGATAGCAGTATCTGCCAATCCCACCACATCATACTGAGGCAGAGATTTCGTCACATCCGCTTCGATGTCCACAATATAGGATTCAATTCCGTTTAATCCGCAAGTATAACAAGTAACCATTTTCTTTGATCCTCTGTTTCTTTACTTTTTTTGCATCCTTTCAACACGCTTGGCATCGGGTTCCACAATGATGGTTTCAAAATTATCATATATCACCATACCGGGTTTGGCTCCCGACGGCTTTTTCACATATTTCACTTTGGTATATTCCACGCTGACCTTGGTATCATTGGCAACTTTGGAATACTGGGCTGCCACGAGTGCCGCTTCATATAAAGTTTCATCTGAAACGCTCTCCCCTTGATTTCTGATTACTACGTGAGAGCCTGCCACGTTCCGAACATGAAGCCAGGTGTCGTATTTGGAGGCAATTTTTAAAGTTAATTCTTCGTTCTGACGGTTATTTCGACCGCAAAGAATGAGCGTTCCGTCGGAAGATAAAAACTCCATAGGACGGGTAATTTTGGTATCATTCTTTTTCTTGTTTTTATTGTTTTTACTATAGTTATGGTCGGATGCATATCCGCCCAACACCAATTCTTCCTTGATTTCTGCGGTGGTTTTTTCGTCATCGCTTAAGTCCAGCAAATCACGGACACTTTCCAAATAACGAATTTCCTCGTGAAGTTCCGTAAGCATTTCACGGGAAATTTTTTCCATTGTTTTTTCTTTGTTGTATTTTTCAAAATACTTTTTGGCATTTCGGGAAGGCGAAATGGTTTCGTCTAAGGGGATGGTCAACGGTGCATTTTCTTCGTAATAATTAGGCAAAGTGACCTCTTTTTTGTTTTCGGTAAGCTGGTATAAATTAGCGGTTAAAAGCTCCGCATAAATACGGTAGCGGTCTTTTGTTTCCGCTTTTTTCAGATTCTTTTCGTGAATGTCAATTTTCTTATATAAACGGCTTAAATTCTTTGTAATAATCTGAGAAACAGCGTCTTTCTTTTCTTCCAAGCGACGTTTGGTTTCCTTGCTTTTATAAAACAAATCCACGCACTCGTTGACCGAGTTGCAAGGCTCTTTATCAAAGAAATCTCCGTATTGCAAAATATCCCAGATATATAAATCTTTGGGTTCTTTTGTGCCCTTTTTAAAAAGCAAGGTAGGTTCGAATTTCTTTTGGGAAAGTTTGGTTAAATATTCCCAATAAATTTCTCCTGCTTTTTTGAAATCTCCACCGCTTTGGTGCTCGATTTCTCTTGCTAGGATGGGTGACATTCCTAAAAAATCGTCCATCAGTTTTTTGGAAATTTCATCTCTTGGACATTCTTCGTTAAAATGAGAGAAGAATTCTTCTTCCGATAAGGAATGAACATCGATTTTTTCCTGCACGGGCGGTAATTCATAAAACAGACCGGGTAACACCTGTCGTTTTTCCGACAAGGTAAAATCAATATGACGAATGGCATCAATAATGCGGTTATTTTCGTCGGTTAAAATGATATTGGAATGTTTACCCATTGGCTCTAAAATGAGTTTTTTGGGAGTCACTTCAAATAGCTCATTGGTGCTCTCCACAGTAACTATCACGATTCTCTCATTGGGAACTGCTTCCACGCTTAGCAATTTTCCGCCTGCTAAATGTTTTCGCATCAGCATACAGAATACCGGCGGCATATCGGGATTTTCAAAGGTTTGTTTGGTAAGGCAAATTCGCCCTTTGGAAGCATCGCAGGATAATAACAAACGATAATTCTCTCCCAAAGAACGCACTGTCAGAAGCACAGAAGACCTGGACATCTGATAAATTTTGTCAATTCGCCCGCCTCGAAGCTTACAATCAAGCTCAAAAGCTAAAGCCGCCAATGTGTTGGCATCTAATGCCATAGTAATTTCTCCTTAAATAATTTCGGGACGGGCAAAAGCCGCCATCAATGTTTTTTTGCCGAATTCGTCAAATTGAATTTCTAATTTTACGTCGTTTCCTAAAGGTTGCACAGTCAGCACAGTGCCGTCGCCAAACTTCTTATGACGCACACGGCATCCCACCTGATAGTCGGGTAAATTGCCCGATGTACTGGGTTTTGCAGGAGTGGAAGGTGCCGTTAAATGAATGGCGTTGGAATTGTAGGAATCTCCACGGTAACCGCCAACAGAGCTTGCTTGATAACCGCTGTAAGAAGATGTGGAAGACGAACCAAAAGAAGCAAAGGAATCCACCTTTTTCTTTTGTTCTCGTTCCAGAGTTTCTTCGGGAATTTCTTTTAAAAACTGGGAAGGTAAGCTATGCATATAGGAACCAAACAGCATACGCTCATCCGCGTAGGAAAGATACAACCTTTTTTTTGCACGGGTTATGCCCACATAGCAAAGACGCCGTTCTTCTTCCAGTCCACCTGCTTCAATTTTAGACTGCATAGACGGGAAAATCCCTTCTTCAAAGCCAACTAAGAACACCACGGGAAACTCTAAGCCTTTAGAGCTGTGGAGCGTCATTAAGGTGACTGCATCTTCTTCTGCATCATAGTTATCAATATCGGATAATAAAGAAACATTTTCCAAAAAGGCAGACAAATCACGATTCTCTTCATCTTCCTTAATCATGGAAAGAAGTTCTTTCATATTCTGAATTCTGGCGTTTGCTTCGTCGGTGTCTTCTTTCTGCAATGCTTCCATATAACCCGAACCGTAAAGGACAGAATTCACCAACGCTTCGGTGTCATTCACATTTTCACGGAAGTCGGCAATCATTTTTGCAAAATTGGTAAGCTTTGCTTTTGGATGAGAAAGTTCCGGATACTCCCCTGCTTTTTCACACACCTCCAGCATAGAAATGCCGTTGGCAATTGCTAAGCCTTGCACTTTTTCCACGGAAGTTTTTCCAATCCCGCGGGCAGGTTCGTTGATGATTCGCACGAGTGCCGCATCGTCATTCTGATTTAATACCAAACGAAGGTATGCCACAATATCTTTAATTTCCTTGCGGTCAAAGAAACGGGTACCGCCCACAATTCTATGGGGAATTGCAGTTTGCAAAAATGTCTGCTCAAAGGTACGGGACAAAGAGTTCATACGGTATAACACCGCCATGTCACGGTAAGAAAATCCTTCCCGCTTCAAGGATTCAATCAGAGAACCAACTTTGTTGGCTTCATCGTAGTTGTTGTTGGGATTTAATACTTTTACCTTGGCACCGCCCTCTTGCTGGGTCCAGAGTTTTTTCGCTTTTCGGTGCAAATTGTTGGCAATGACGCCGTTTGCTGCATCCAAGATATTTTTGGTGCTTCTGTAGTTTTCTTCAAGCTTAATAATTTTCGTGTCGGCAAACTGTTCTTCAAAGCTTAAAATATTGGTAATATCAGCACCACGGAACCGATAGATAGACTGGTCATCATCCCCCACCACACAAAGATTTTTGTTCTTTTTGGCAAGGTATGATGCCAACAAATACTGTATTCTGTTAGTATCCTGATACTCGTCAATCATAATGTGGGTAAAACGATTCTGATAATCTGCTAAAACCTGGGGAAATTTTTCAAAAATTTTCACGGTATAGCATAAAATATCGTCAAAATCCAAAGCGTTATACTTCTGCAATTTTTCCATATACAGCGCATACACTTTGGCAATTAAGGTCTGTTTATAGTTGGCACCTGCCAGACGGAGATATTCCTCGGCATCCACACCGTCGTTTTTGGATTTGGAAATTTCACTGTAACAAAGCTTGTGGTTTAGTACTTCTTCGGAAATATTTAATTCCTTAATACATTCTTTCACTAAGTTTTTGGCATCAGAGGCATCAAAAATGGTGAAATAACGGTTTAATCCACCGCCAAGTAACCAGATGTTTTCTCTTAAAATACGAACGCAGGCAGAGTGGAAAGTCATTGCCCAGATGCCCTGTGCCTTCTCTCCCAATTTTGCTTCCAAACGTTCCTTTAATTCATTTGCCGCTTTGTTGGTAAAGGTGATGGCTAAAATATTTTGAGGATGGATGGGATTTTTTGCAAATAATGCTTCCTCTTCTTCCGTAAAGGAGCCAACACTTTTTGCCTCCAAACGAGCTAAATCCTCCTCGTCCAAAAATGCAGGACAAGGAGTTTCGGTAAAGTAGGAATCCCCATATTTCACCATATAATGGATACGGGAAATTAAGGTAGTGGTTTTTCCGCTACCTGCACCTGCTAAAATAAGCACGGGACCTGTTACCGTGAAACAAGCTTCTCTCTGCATCGGGTTTAAGTTACTGTATTCTTCGTTAAATATTCTCTTTTTTAATTGATTCCATCTTGTATTCATCTTGGAGTCTCACATTTCTTCTAAGTATTTCGATGCCTTTATAGGCAAAGGCGTAATCCTGATATTTTTCTTGAAATTCTTCTTCACTAAGCGCAAGAATTTCTTCTTTGGTTAAGGTTAAGGATGCTTGTTTGAATGCATCAATGGGTGTTTTCCCCACACTTTGGTTCACAGGGCAAGCAAGTTGACAAACATCGCATCCCCATGCCAATTTGGATTTAACATACAGAGCTTCTTCTTCATCGGTGAGCTGTTTTTTCTGACTTAAATGCGAAAGACACTTCCCTCTTTCAAACCCCTCTTCCAAAGCATTGGTCGGACAAGCTTTTTTGCAGTTTCCGCAATGGGTACAAAGTTTCGGAAAATTTCCCGTTTTTTCGGGAAGTTCTTCTTTTAAAAGCACTTCTCCCAAAAACACAAAGGAACCATATTCTTCGGTTAAAAGCAGATTATGCTCCCCAATTTCACCAAGACCTAAGTCCTCTGCCAGTTTTTTCTCTCCAAAAGGCGAAATATCGGCAAAGCTTAGGTATTCTATCCCAAGGGGCGCAAAGATTTTTTCAAACTCATCTTTTACCACTTTGTGATAATCATACACGGTGCAATATTTGGAAAACAGCTCGTTTTCACCCACGCAATAATAAGGAAATACCGCCACGATTAATGTGCGGTATCCCTGCTTTAAATATTTTGAATTGGTGTTTTTCGTCACACCATAGGAAAGATAGGACGGAAAATGGTCAGCTATCTGCTTCGCAAGTTTTAAGTTCATTGGTATTTTTTTCCTGATGTTTCTTATCTACATAATTTTTAAATAAAGTATACGCTACTGCGGTAAAGGGAACGCCTAAAATCATTCCCGCAAAACCTAAAATTTTACTGCCTGCCATAATACCAAACAGTACCCAGATGGGAGAGATTCCTGTGGATTCTCCCAGAATTTTGGGACCTAACACATTACCATCAAACTGCTGTAGCACAAGCACGAAAATGATAAACCACAAACACTTATCGGGTGCTACCAACAAAATCAGAATTGCCGACGGAATCGCACCGATAAAGGGCCCAAAAAACGGAATTACATTGGTGACACCGATAATTACACTGATTAAAAGTGCATAGGGAGGATAAATCAGAAGCATAAAGGGGAAAGAAATGAGTCCAATGATGAAAGAATCAACAATTTTCCCTACGATGAATCCTGATAAAGTTTTATCAGTGAGGCGAGAAACCGCCATCACTTTATCAGCTTTTTCTTTTTTCACAAAGGCATAAAGCACCTTGGTAATCCCTGTGAGAAACTGTTCTTTGTCAAACAGAAAATACACAGAAACGAAAAATCCCACAATCACATTGGTGAATCCCACAGTCAGATTCATCGGCACATTCACCAACCATCCGAAACAAGAATTTAAGAAAACGTTAAGATATTCAGATAAGGTTTCATAAGGAATCATCTGTTCCAACCATGCAATATCCCAATCGTTTTTCTCAAACATCACGGTAACATCATTAAACATTTGCTGGAAATAAGTGGGAACATTCACAATCAACGATTCCACGGTTTCCACCACCTGCGGAATCAAAAGCACAATTAAATAAATCAGGGTGGCAAATACCAACACATATGTGGTGCAAATACTGCAAGTTCTTTTCAGTCGGGAAACCCCTTCCTTTGTTGATTTGACACCGATTTTTTTATAAATGGTTCTTTCAAAAAAGACCATAACGGGATTTAGCAGATATGCAATGGAAAAGCCTATCAGAAACGGTGAAAGAATCGATAATACGAACCGAAAGGCCTCCTCTAATCTATGAAATTTTAAAAACAAAAAATATACAGCAATTGCAATTACCGCAACCAGCGAATAAAGCAATATGGATTGTTTGTTTTTCTTAATAAAATGCTTCATATCAATCTCTCCATTGAATACACAGGCATAAGCCCATCAAAAGCGGACTTATGCCTGCACCTTGCTATTTTCTTATTTTACGGCGATTTCTTTTAATTTGGCTTCATCGGTTTTAATCTCGACACTGCCTCTTAATTCTTCCACCAACTTAGCTACTTCTACTTCCTTATACATATCTTGTACCTGTTCCCTGTTTGCTTCGAGATCTGCATCCACATCCAGAGGTAATCGCTTAATAATATGATATCCGAAAGCAGTTTCAATCACTTCAGAAATGCTGTTTTCTTCCAGTGTCACAGTAGCTTCATAAAATTCAGGAGCCATTCCACTATATTTGGAAAAAACATATCCGCCGGGGAGCTGTTCCATGCCGGGATCTTCATTATGCTCCTGCATCATAGCTTCAAAATCGGCTCCGTCTTTTAAAGATAGCAGGATATTATCGATTTCCACACGGGCAGCATCTTTTTCTTCCTGAGATAAGGGTTCATTGGTTTCAGGATTCACCGTCATCTTCAAAATATGCTGTGCTTTATAATAATCTTTCTGGAAAATTTCTTTCAACTGTTCGTCAGTAGGATTATAGCGTTCATCCACGGCTAAAACAGTCTGATCGTATTTACCGTACAGTAATTCCTTTCTGTAAATGGCTTTTAAGGATTCTTCACTTACTCCATAAGTGTCCATAATGTTTGCCATCATATCTTTATTCTGTGTAAAAAAGCCGTCGATCTCTTCCGCTGCAACAGTAATCCCTGCATCATTGGCAACCTGTGCTAACAAAGTTCTGTCGACCAAAATTTCAAATGCTTCCTTACGAATATAATCTGCAGGATCCACCCCATCAATCAGAGTATTCCAAAAGTCCTCCAATGCCTGACCTTCCATTCCTGTGATCATACTACTTTTCACAAAACCAATCATATATTTCATTTCGTCTTCGGTAATCACTTCATCACCGACAGTTGCCACAACATTTTCTTTGGTTTCTGAAGACGCAGATTCCTTGGAATCATCTTTGTTGTTCTGACAAGCACTCAAGATTCCGAATGCAAGCACCAAAACCAAGAGCAGTGCCACTATTTTCTTCATAACATTTATCCTCCTTATTGAAATTACCATTTGCAAAGGGTATACTAACTCCTTTTGCACCATTTTTCAAAACAATTATACATCATTTCATCAGACATTGTCAATTCTTTTTCACGTTGTAACAAATATTTAATATTTTAAAGTTTTTAACTTTTTTCTGTTCTGTTTTCAAAACAACAACCATATCATAAAACCATAAACGATTCTCTTTGAAAGGAGGATGTCTGTCACCTTTCTCGGCAGACAAAAGCCATTGTGAAATTCTTTGGAAATTTTATGGTCATTTCATTAAAAAAATTAGTGATGTGTGCCCTGCTGTTGGTACTGGCAATCACTGTTACAATCGGATTGGTCGGTAATGTCATCCCCAATGCTATTTCGACCGCAAAAATGAATATAGACTGGGGTCTGTCTCATTCTCAGAACGGAAGCCAGCCTGTAGGAAACAGAAGTCAGGCAGAGCTTTTAAAATACGATGCCTATTACCTGGGTTCTCCCGAAAAAAAAGTGATGTATCTTACCTTTGATGCGGGATACGAAGCAGGGTATACTCCCAAAATTTTGGAAGTACTAAAAAAGCATCAGATACCTGCCGCATTTTTTCTGGTAGGAAACTATTTAGACACCAAACCGGAATTGGTCAAACAAATGGTACAAGACGGTCATATTGTGGCAAATCATACCACACATCACCCCGATATGTCCAAAATATCAAATATCGAAAATTTCAAAAAAGAGTTATCCGAATTAGAAACAAAATACCAACAAATCACAGGTCAGCCCATGCCCAAATACTACCGCCCTCCTCAGGGAAAATTTAACATCGAAAACCTGCAGCAAGCAAAACAACTGGGCTATAAAACAATATTCTGGAGCTTAGCTTATGCCGATTGGGAACAGAATAACCAACCCACCCGTGATGAAGCACTGGAAAAATTACTGCCTCGTACCCATAACGGTGCCATTATTCTGCTTCATTCCACCTCAAAAACCAATGCTGAAATCTTAGACGAATTACTAACCAAATGGAAAGAAATGGGTTATACTTTCGGCACATTGGAACAGCTTTGCAATTCATAAAAACAAAAAACAGAGGTCAAAGCCTCTGTTTTTTCAATTAGAGCAAATTATATCAAACCGTTTTTCTTCATTTCTTCCACAGTGAGCATCAGTCCTGCTTTACCGTATCCATAGGATAAAGAACCTTGCATAAAAGCAGTATAAGGCGGCTTGATGGGAGCATCCGCAGAAAGCTCGATGGAAGCCCCCTGCACAAAAGCACCTGCCGCCATGATTACCTGATCCTGATAACCGGGCATATCCCATGGCTCTGGAGAAACAAAGGAATCCACGGGAGCACCTTTCTGAATCCCCTTACAAAATGTGATAACGCCTTCGGGTTTTAAGAAATCAATTGCCTGAATAATACAATTTCTATCTTCTTCCGGCTGGGGTGTTACACGGTAACCGGAATCTTTAAAAATCTGAGCGCAAAGAGCAGCAGTTTTTAGTGCCTGACACACCACAAACGGTGCAAAATAAAGCCCCTGAATCATAGAACGGGTTAACCCCAAAGACGCCCCCACTTCTTTGCCCAATCCGGGGGAAGTAAGACGCATTGCGCAAAGCTCAATATATTTTTGTTTTCCTGCAATATAACCGCCGGTTAAAGCCAGTCCGCCACCGGGATTTTTGATAAGAGAACCGCAGGCTAAATCAGCACCGTATTTGGTGGGTTCTGAGGTGTTGACAAATTCACCGTAACAGTTATCCACAATCACAATAATATTCTCGTCAATTCCCTTCACCACCTTGATGATTTCGCCAATTTCTTCGGAAGATAAAGACACACGGCTTTCATATCCTTTAGAACGCTGAATCAGTACTGCTTTGGTTCCTTTGGGAACGCCGTTCCGGATAGCTTCCAAATCAGGAGCACCGTCTTTTAGAGGAATTTCTCCGTAAGACACGCCAAACTCTTTTAAGGAACCGGAATTTTCTCCGCGGATACCGATTACTTCCTCTAAAGTGTCATAAGGTCTTCCCGTTACGGAAATGAGGGTATCCCCGGGACGGAGGACACCGAAAAATGCAGTGGTCAACGCATGGGTACCCGAAATAATGGTGTGACGAACCAAAGCATCCTCACATTCAAAAATTTCGGCATAGAGACGGTCTAACGTATCACGACCGTGGTCATCGTAACCATACCCGGTAGAAAAATTAAAATGCGTGTCCGAAATACGGCACTCAGAAAAAGCACGAAGCACTCTTGCCTGATTGTATTCAGCAATACGCTCCAACTTTTCAAATACTTTTGTCAGTTTTTTTTCACTTGCCTCCACCCGGGCAACCGTTTCTTCGGATACTCCCAAAACAGAAGCAAAATTCATATCCATCACTGTTTATATACCTCATTTTCATACAAATTCTGTTCCAAAAAACAATCCGTTTTTTCGTCCCTCATTATACCGCGTTCCAAGAATGTTGTCAATGAATTTCAGTCAAAAATTTTTTCACCCCTCTTTTTTTGTCAATTTTTTTATCAAAAAGCACAAAAACAAACTTTTTTGTGTCTTCAATTTGCAAGTTTTTTAGAAAATACCAAAAAATAGTAAAATTTTTTAAAAAATCTTGATTTTTTCGAAATGTGTGTTATAATAGATTAGTATATAATTGTTGAAAAGCAAATTGGAGGAAACAAAACAATGAGTATCAAAATCAAAGATTTAGGCAAAAATCAGGTTGAATTTTCCCTGAAAGTAAGTGCTGAAAAATTCAACGAAGGCATCGAAAAAGCGTACAGAAAAAATGTGAAGAGCATCACTCTTCCCGGTTTCCGTAAAGGAAAAGCTCCCAAGAATATGATTGAAAAAATGTACGGAGAAGGCATTTTCTTTGACGATGCAGTAAACTCCATCCTGCCCGAATTATATGAAGAAGCAATCAAAGAAGCAAAATTAGATGTTGTTTCTCAGCCCGATGTGGATATTCCCGAAATTTCCAAAGAAGCAGGTTTCACCGCTGTGTTCAAAGTGTTTGTAAGACCTGTTGCAACTGTGGAAAACTATAAAGGTATCACTGCGAAAAAAGTTGTCTATACTGTGAAAGATGAAGCAGTTGACGCTGAAATCGAAAGAATCAGAGAAAGAAATTCCAGAATGGTTCCCGTAGAAGACAGAGGTATTGAAAACGGCGATATCGCCAACATCGACTTTGAAGGTTTTGTTGATGGCGTTGCATTCCCCGGCGGAAAAGGCGATGCTTTCGATTTAACCATCGGCAGCGGTCAGTTCATCCCCGGTTTTGAAGAACAGTTAATCGGAAGCGGCACCAATGATGACGTTTTAGTAAAAGTAACCTTCCCCGAAGAATACCATGCAGAAGAATTAAAAGGTAAAGCTGCAGAATTTAAAGTAAAAATCAACAAAGTTACCAAAAAAGAACTTCCCGAAGCTGATGACGAACTGGCAAAAGACGTTTCTGAATTTGATACCTTAGCGGAATTAAAAGAAGATATCAAAGCAAAAATGGCAAAACAGCTGTCCGAACGTGCAGACATCCAGTTTGAAAATGAAGTGGTTGACCAGATTGCAAATAGCGTAGAAATCGATATTCCCCAGGCTATGATTGATGAAAGAGTAAACATGCTAGCAAGAGATTTCGATAACGGCTTAATGCAGCAGGGTATCAACAGAGAAATGTATTTAAAATACACCGGTATGGATGAAGCAACCTACTTAGGTCAGTTCAAACAGAACGCTGAAATCCAGGTAAAATCTATGCTGGTATTGGAAGCAATCGCTCGTCAGGAAAAAATCGAAGCAACTGACGCTGACTTAGATGCAGAAAAAGATAAATTAAGCGAACACTACGGTATTGAAAAAGAAAAAATTGCGAATTTCGTTCCCGATGAAGATCTGAAAAAAGATATCATCATCAGAAAAGCAGTTGATTTCGTAAGAGATAACGCTGTTTGTCAGGAAATCTCCGAAGAAGAAGCAAAAGCGGAAGCAGAAGCTAAAAAGGCAGAAACCGAAAAGAAAGCTCCTGCAAAAAAAACCACCGCTAAGAAAACCACTAAAAAAGCAGACGGTGAAGAAAAAGAAGCAGCTCCCAAAAAGACTGCTACTAAAAAAACCACCAAAAAAGCAGACGGGGAAGAAGCTCCCAAAAAAGCTCCTGCGAAAAAAACCACCACTGCTAAAAAAACTGCAACCAAAAAAATCGAAGAATAATACCCCACCCCGAAAGGATTTGACTAAAATATGAGTTTAGTTCCCTATGTTGTTGAACAGACCAGCCGCGGCGAAAGAACTTATGATATTTTTTCCCGCCTGTTAAAAGACAGAATCATTTTTTTAGCAGATGAAGTAAATGACGCTACCGCAAGCTTGGTAGTTGCTCAACTTCTGTTCTTAGAAGCGGAAGATCCGGACAAAGATATCCAACTGTATATCAACAGTCCCGGCGGTTCCATCACTGCAGGTATGGCAATTTATGATACCATGCAGTATGTAAAACCCGATGTTTCCACCATCTGTATCGGGATGGCAGCATCTATGGGTGCTTTCCTGTTAAGCGCAGGTGCACCCGGCAAACGTATGGCCCTGCCCAATTCCGAAATTATGATTCATCAGCCTTTAGGCGGTATGCAAGGTCAGGCAACCGACATTAAAATTCACGCAGAACGTATCTTAAAAATGAAAGACCACTTAAATCAGATTTTAAGCGAAAGAACCGGTCAGCCCTTAGAGGTGATTCAAAAAGATACCGAACGTGACAACTTTATGTCCGCAGCCGAAGCAAAAGCATACGGTCTGATTGACAAAGTGATCGAAAAAAGATAAGAACAGGATGGCGTGACGGTTTGGCGTTACGCCATTGTTTTTCAAAAGAAACTGAGCAAAGAAAAGCAAAAAGGAAAGCAGGTAAACTATGTCTAACAGAAGAGATGAAGATCAGCAGTTTTGTTACTTCTGCGGCAAATCCACCGCTGAGGTGGATCAGATTGTAACCGGTGGCGCCGCAAACATCTGCGACGAATGTATTATGAGCTGTTATGAGCTGATTACCGGAAATCGCATCGGTTACCCAAAAAGCAAAAAGAAAGCGGATGACGAAAAAGAAGTATTCACCGTTTTAAAGCCCAAGGAAATCAAAGCAAAGCTGGATGAATACGTTATTGGACAGGAAAAAGCCAAAATTGCTCTGTCCGTGGCGGTATATAACCATTATAAACGTGTGCAGGAACAAAAAACTGACGATGATACCGAATTAAAGAAAAGCAATGTGTTGCTCTTAGGTCCTACCGGTTCAGGGAAAACTCTGTTGGCACAAACATTAGCAAAAATCTTAAATGTGCCTTTTGCCATTACCGACGCTACCACCTTAACCGAAGCAGGCTATGTGGGTGAAGACGTGGAAAATATTTTGTTACGCTTGATTCAAGCAGCAGACTTCGATATTGAAAAAGCACAAAAAGGTATCATCTATATTGACGAAATTGATAAAATTGCAAGAAAATCCGAAAACCCGTCTATTACCCGTGATGTCAGCGGTGAAGGGGTTCAGCAGGCATTGTTAAAAATCATTGAGGGTACAGTAGCAAATGTTCCTCCTCAGGGTGGCAGAAAACATCCCCATCAGGATTTTTTATCCATTGATACCTCCAACATCTTATTCATCTGCGGCGGCGCATTTGACGGTATTGAAAAGATTATCGAGAAAAGAAGCAAGGAATCCTCTTTAGGCTTCAACGCTCCCATTTCTTCTAAAAAAGACAACAATAAATCCAAACTCCTTGCCGATATCACTCCCCAAGACTTATTGAAATACGGCTTAATTCCTGAATTTGCAGGCCGTATTCCAGTGATTGTAGCATTGGAAGAATTAGGAAGAGAAGCGCTGTTACGAGTTTTGTTAGAACCCAAAAACTCCGTCATCAAACAGTATCAAAAATTGATGCAGTTAGATAATGTGGACTTAGAATTCGAACCCGAAGCGTTGGACGAAATCGTGGCAAAAGCACAGGAAAGAAACACCGGTGCCCGCGGCCTTCGCTCCATCGTGGAAAACGCTTTGATGGACGTGATGTATGAAACTCCGTCAGACGATACTATTGAAAAAGTGGTTATCACAAAAGATGCCATCAACGGCACCACTCCCCCAAAAGTAATTAAATCCGCATAAGCAAAAAAGAGATATCCGGTCGGATATCTCTTTTTTGATCCTTCCGTTGAAAAAACATTGACAACTACCTAAAAGTATGCTATACTGTTTTAGCATGTGCGCCTGTGGCGGAATTGGCAGACGCGCTGGATTTAGGTTCCAGTGGGAGACCGTGGGGGTTCAAGTCCCTTCAGGCGCACCATATAAAAAAACTATCCATATTTGGGTAGTTTTTTTATATTCTGAAGGGGCTTGAACCCTAAGAGGGCAAAAAGCGACAGAAAAAGGCACCGGTGTGTGCGTTTTTCCGCTTTTTGGAGCGACGACGGGTACCGAAGCCATAGGCTTGGGTCGTCAAGCTGATAGGGTGCGAAGCGACCGTGTCCCTTCAGGCGCACCATATAAAAAAACTATCCATCCTTGGGTAGTTTTTTATATTTTGAAGGGGCTTGAACCCTAAGAGGGCAAAAAGCGACAGAAAAAGGCACCGGTGTGTGCGTTTTTCCGTTTTTGGGAGCGACGACGGGTACCGAAGCCATAGGCTTGGGTCGTCAAGCTGATAGGGTGCGAAGCGACCGTGTCCCTTCAGGCGCACCATATAAAAAAACTATCCATATTTGGGTAGTTTTTTTATATTTTGAAGGGGCTTGAACCCTAAGAGGGCAAAACAAACAGGTACTTTCCCCCTATTTTTAATATTTCTCTTGATAACTTCTCCAACATATGGTATGATATTTTTATCAATGAGATTATTTTTATCCACAAGGAGAATACTTATGAATATTTTGAAACGTAATACCGCCCTGGATATTGTGCGAATTGTGGCGTTTTTCTCGGTGGTCGCCATTCACTTCTGGTTATATACCGGGTATTACGAAGTGAATTTGTCAGGAATCCCCATGCTCTTCTTTACAGTGCTTCGGGGTGCAGTTTCTTACTGTGTTCCTTTATTTATTATGTTAAGCGGATATCTTCTCAATCAAAAAAAACTGTCCAAACGATATTATCTGGGCATTGTGAAAATATTGGGAACATACGTCCTATCTGCTATTATCTGCATGATATTCAAACATCTGTACTTTGGAGATGATCTAACCTTCCAGCTAACCCTCTTCAGTATTTTGGATTATAAAGGTGCCAACTACGCCTGGTATATTGAGATGTATATCGGGTTGTTCCTTCTGATTCCCTTTTTAAATACCATGTATCACGGATTGGAAGGAAAAGGACAAAAGAAAACACTGATTTGGACCTTGATTGGTTTATCCGCTCTGCCCACCATTGCCAACATTTATAATTTTATGGAACCCGGTTGGTTTATGAATCCCACCATTTCTGATTCCTATCAGAAACTGATTCCTGATTGGTGGATGATGATATACCCTGTCACTTACTATATGATTGGAGCATACCTTAGGGAATATCCCATCAAAATGAAAAAACGTTACAACCTGTTGCTATTTGTAGTGGCGGCTTGTCTGTTTGGACTTTTTAACTATTATCGGGATTACGGTCGCAACTATTCCTGGGGGCTTTACACCGAATGGCACAGTGTTCAGGCATTGGTACTGGCTGTTTTGGTATTTCTGTTTTTCTCGCAGAGAAACTTAACAAAATGCCCCACCCCAGTGAAAAAAACACTTGCACACCTTTCGGATTTATGTTTGGGTGCATATCTGATGTCTTATATTGCAGATTGCATCTTCTATCCTTTCTTATATAAAGTTGCTCCCACATTAAATCACAGAGCTCTTTATTTTATCCCGATGGTGCTTTTGGTAGGGTGTGCTTCCCTGTTGCTTTCTGAAGTTCTTCATTTGCTTTATAAAGCATTGGAATGGCTGATTACCGCTATATTCAAGCAAAAAAAGAAATCCACAGATGCCAAAGAATTGGTCAAAACAAAAAGCTAACCAAAAAAGGAAATCCGAATCCCTTGATTCAGATTTCCTTTTTTTCATTTTTCTAATCACCTTGCAAGGCATCTTTTAATTTTTCCAATGCCCGCTTTTCAATACGGGACACATAAGAACGTGAGATGCCAAATTTTTTTGCAACCTCTCTTTGGGGCATTGGATTTTTATCTAAAAGCCCGTATCGAAGCAGAATAATCTCCCTTTCCCGCTTGGTAAGACAGGATGAAATTGCGCCATAGAGTTTTTGCTGATGGATACCTTTTAATGCTTCCAAAAAGACTGATTCTTCGTCGTTTGCCAAGATATCTATCAATGAAATTTCGTTTCCTTCCGCATCCTTACCGATGGGTTCTTCCAACGACACCTCATTGACCAGTTTTTTCTCGGCACGAATCACCATTAAAATTTCATTTTCGATACACCGCACCGCATAGGTTGCCAAGCGGATGTTTTTATCGGGATTAAAAGAATTGACCGCTTTAATAAGACCAATGGTACCGATGGATATAAAATCTTCGGAGTCTTTATTTTCTTTGCGGTACTTTTTTACCACATAGGCAACAAGACGCAAGTTGGATTCAATCAGTTCATCCCGTGCCGACAAGTCCCCATCTTTGAATCTTTTGAAAAGCTCTTCCTCCTGCTGTTTGGACAACGCCTTGGGAAAGCTTCCCGAGGCGAAATATCCGAAAAGGAATACCACATTCCGAAGTGCCGATAGCACCAACTGCCACATACGAAATCCCTCTTTCAGTATTGATATTTAATCGTATGTGGTGATACAAAAAAACTTGCAAGTCCGCTAAAAGCGAATTTCTAGAAAATTGAAAATTTTCATGGTATCGGGCGTAATATCACAATTGACAGCATATATGTTTACCCCATTTTCTTTGGCGATTTGCAGTGCTTGTGCAAATTTGGGGTCTGTTGCAGTATTCGGCGTAAAGTAAGATACATCTTTCATCTGCACCACAAAAAACAGATGAGCAATCAATCCGTTTTTTACGCAGTCGCATAACTCCAAAATATGCTTTCTGCCACGCTCTGTGGGTGCATCGGGAAATAAAACCACTCCGTCACGCTCTAAAGTAACCCCTTTTACTTCCACAAAATGACGGTTACCATCCTCAGTTTCCACATAAAAATCAAATCTTGATTTTCCATAAGTTTTTTCAGGAATGATTTTAGCATTCTCTCCAAAAAAATTAGGTGCCCATTCCAAAAAAGCACGATTAGGCGCCTGAGAATCCATGTTTATGACAACGTTCCCCTTTTCCACGGCAATCAAATCGTACTTTGTTTTTCTCTCTGGATTTTTAGCCACTTCCAGATAAACGGTTGCACCGGGAATTAACAGTTCACGGCATCTGCCTGTGTTTTTTACGTGACAGACTTCTTCCTTTCCATCCACATTCACATAGGCAATAAACCGATTGGGTCGGGCGCAAAAGATTCCTTTTTTGACAGTTTGATAGTTCATAACAACAAGCTCTTTTCTTAAAAAACTTATCTATATCATAGCACAGTTTTTATACATTGTCAAAAAAGTATTGACAATTTTTTAAAAAAGTGCTATAATAAATCTAAATTGAATCCGATAAACCGTTGAGGCAGAAAAAAAGCAGGGCGAGGTTTTTAAGAGCGAGTGGATTACGGTGTGAGTTCCGCAAAAATCTTCTGCATAATATGGACTGTTGAGGGCAGTGTCAAATGCACTGACGTTTCGACCCACGTTAGTTTGGTCGGGAGTATGATAGTACTCTAAAAAGCGCACGGAATTCCCGTGAACACAAGGTGGCACCGCGGATTGTTACTGATTCGTCCTTGATAGATTTTTTGTATTCTGTCGGGGGCTTTTTTATTACCCCGACCACTTTGGCAAAAGAAGGAGGCATTTTTAAAATGCAATTGAATGGCGTAAATTTTGATACTTATTTTCACAATTACCCCGATAAAGACGGTTACTTTGGCAAATACGGTGGCGTCTATATCGAAGAAAAATTAAAAGATGCAATGGCAGAAATTACCGAAGCTTATTTCTCCATCTGCCAGTCCCGTAAGTTTATCGCAGAACTGCGCAGAATCCGTAAAGAATTCCAGGGACGTCCTACCCCTGTTTCTCACTTGGAACGTCTGTCTGATGCTTTGGGCGGAAAAGTGCAGCTTTATGCGAAACGTGAAGACTTAAACCATTCCGGTGCTCACAAATTAAACCATTGTATGGGTGAAGGCCTTTTGGCAAAATATATGGGCAAAAAGAAAATCATTGCAGAAACCGGTGCAGGTCAGCACGGAGTTGCATTGGCAACTGCAGCTGCATACTTCGGTCTGGAATGTGATATCTATATGGGTGCGGTGGACATTAAAAAACAAGCTCCCAACGTTGCCAGAATGAAAATTTTAGGTGCAAACGTGGTAGAAGTTACCCACGGTCTGCAAACCTTAAAAGAAGCAGTAGACGCTGCTTTTGATGCTTACAGTAAAGAATATAAAGATTCTATCTATTGTATCGGATCTGTGCTTGGTCCCCATCCCTTCCCCATGATGGTAAGAGATTTCCAGAGTGTGGTTGGGATTGAAGCAAGAGAACAGTTCTTGGAAATGACCGGTCACTTACCTAATGCTGTGGTAGCCTGTGTAGGCGGCGGTTCCAATGCGGCAGGGATGTTCTCCGGCTTCTTAAATGACCCCGTGGATATCTACGGTGTGGAACCCTTAGGAAAAGGTCCGAAATTGGGCGACCACGCTGCAAGTTTAAAATATGGTACCGAAGGGATTATGCACGGCTTTAACAGTATTATGTTAAAAGATGAAAACGGTGAACCTGCTCCTGTTTATTCCGTGGCAAGTGGCTTGGACTATCCCTCTTCCGGTCCCGAACACGCATTCTGGCAGGAAATCGGTAGAGTGAAATATGATGTGATTGACGATGAAGAGTCCATTGATGCATTCTTTAAACTGGCTCGCATGGAAGGTATCATCCCTGCAATTGAAAGCTCTCACGCTGTCGCTTATGCTATGAAACTGGCAAAAACCATGGATCATGGTTCCATTCTTATTAACCTCTCCGGCAGAGGCGATAAAGATATGGACTTTGTCATTGAAAATTACGGAATCAGATAAACTGAAAATAACATAAAAAACGCTGAGTTTTAAAAACTCAGCGTTTTTTTTACTCAAAAGCAATCGTGACAATTTGAGAGTTTGATTTTTCGACTTTGAAAAATATAAAATATATCTTCCACCTTTTCAAAATCATCCAACTTGGGATTTTCTAAAATTTCTTTGATTTCTTCCAGCATTGTCATGGCAATGCTTTCCCTTGCCTTGTCAATATCCATAGGAAATTCCTGCAAATACTGAGCAAGTGCTTCTGCAAGATAAGATTTTAATAATTCAGACTGTATTTTCATAGGCGCCTCCTTTTTTATGGTGCCATTTGGTACCATTTCAGTAATATTATAGTACCATATGGTAACATTAAAGTCAAGAGGTGATTTTAATGTATTTTCCAAGAATTTACGAATTAAGAGTTGACCATGATATGACTCAACAACAGGTAGCAGATTATTTAACCTGCAATCGCCAAGTGTATGCAAGATATGAAAAAGGGGTTCGTGAAATTCCTGTTTCTATGGTCATTAAACTTGCCAAGCTTTATCATGTTACTGTTGACCATTTGCTGGGACTGGAATAAACCAACATAACAAAAACGCTGAGTTTTAAAAACTCAGCGTTTTTTTCTTTTGATAAAGTTATTCAGTAACTTCAGTAGCTTCTTCGGTGATGGTTTCTTCTGCTACACAAGCTTCATCTTCTGCTTCGATTTCTTCATAGATGTCTTCTAAGAATTCATCCAGATCTTCTGCTTCTTCTGCATCTTCTTCACGAATGGTAACTTCGCATTTTTTGCCGGGGATTGCCACAAGCAATACGCCCAAAATAAGCATTACAGCAGAAGCCATCCATAAATACATGGAAGGATGACAGAAGCCAACTCTGTAATAATCATACACCTGTCTGGGAATCTGATCACCCTGCCAGTAAGAGAACATACCGGGAGTAACGCTGCATTCCATCATCACAGGTTCCACAGAAGAATCGCCCTGTTCTTCCATCTGTTTTTTCTGTTCAGGAGTGGGCTGATATTCCAGCTTCAAGCTTCCTTTTTCAAAAGAATAACGGAAGGTGCTTTCGATTGTTTTCTGATCTTTGGTATAGCCTACTTCTTCATAATTGAGTAAATCTTCGGCAATTTTTAATTCACCGGAAGGGGTAAATTTCATCACAGAATCAATCTGCATTACCATCATCTTGCCATTTTCGTCCATACCGGCCGGCATATCTTGATGCATTTTCCATTCGCCGAGAATCGCAACAGGTTTCAACAAAGAAACGACCAAAGCCGCTACCGCTAAAACCAAAGCAACAATCCCAATGACAACACGGGCAGTTCCGCGTTTTTGACGAACGATTTTAGAAACGGGAGTTTCCAATTCTTCCAAATCATTAGCAACTTCTTCGGTAATTTCTGTTTGCTCTAATACAGCTTCTTCCTCACTGCAATAAGGACAAACTTTTTCATCTTGGGAAAATTCTTTTCCACATTTTTCACAAATCATAATAAATTATCCTCCTTAACTGTAACAGTATAGCACGAGATAGCAATATTGTCAATAAAAATTATATTAAATTACATAAAACAGAATCGAAAAGAAAAAACAAATACTTCCCCCTAACACAAACAGATGCCAGATTGGATGCATATATTTTACTTTCCAAAGATAGAAAATAATTCCTAAAATATAAACAAGACCTGCAATACCCATCCAAACAATGCCGCCAAAATCCAATGTTGCAAGCAGAGTGGGAAGTTTCAGCAAAATTGCCAACCCCATCACCACATAAAAAATTAAACTTGCAATTTTCACTTTCTCTAAGGCAATGGCATTAAACACGATTCCTAAAATCGCACAACTCCAAATGGCAATTAAAATACCTAATCCCCCGTTCCCCCACAACGGGCCAAGACAATAAGGTGTGTAGGTACCCGCAATCAGCAAAAAGATGGAACAGTGATCAAAAATGCGGAATACTTTTTTTGCTGTTTCATTCGTTAATGCGTGATAAAGAGTGCTCATCGTATATAAAATAATCATCGTACCGCCATAAACAGAACTACCGATTACCCCCATCGTGTTCCCTTTGATTGCAGAAAATACAATCAGAAGAACGGTTGCTGCAATGGAAAGAAGACTTCCTACACAATGTGCCACTGCACTGAAGATTTCTTCTCCCACAGAATATTTTTTTAAAGAAACGCCCATAACGGCTCCTTTCATATCAAGAAGATGTGATCGATACATTTTATCACATTTTTATGGAAAAGGCAAGTATTTTATGAAAGCTTTTCGCTTTGATACGCTCTTAAAAAATCTTCTGCATTCTCTGACGGTAACGGTTTGGAATAATACCAGCCTTGCACAAAATCACAATCCGTGGAAGAAATCCATTCTTCCTGCTCTTTGGTTTCTACTCCTTCACCAATGACTAAAATGGTTAAGTTATGCGCAAGAGCCATAATACCGGAGAATAATTCTTTCCCTCGCTTGGTATCGGTTTTCAATAAGATACTGCGGTCGATTTTCACCACATCAATGGGATAATCACAGAGGTTTGCCAAAGTGGTGTAACCACTTCCCATATCATCCAAATAAATGATAAAACCAAGTTCCTTACATTTTTGCACATTTCTGGTTGCCACGGCGAGATTTTTCTCCATAGCATCCTCAGTAATTTCTATAGCAAGACAACTTCTATCAAACTCATATCGATCAGAAATTTCACGAAGTTTATCCACGAAATTTTCTTCTGATAGGGTAATTCGGGTGAAGTTACAGGAGATTGCCAACTGAGAGAATTCCGTATTGTGCCAAGCCGCTAACTGACGACAGACGAGCTCAAACATATAAAAATCATGCTGACTGATTAAGTTTGAGCGTTCCATATTACCAATATATTTTCCGGGAAGAATCAAACCTTTTTCAGGATGCATCCACCGGGAAAGAGCTTCTGCAGAAACAATTTCTTTGGTCTTATTATCCACGCAAAACTGCAAATACATCTGAAATTCTTGGTTTCTAAATCCTCTTAAGATATCCTCGGTAGCTTTCTTTTCCTCCCGAATTTTATTGATGGAATGAATATCACAAGTCTCCAGCAGTTGATCTGTTCCACAAATCCGATTACAATTTTCACGAAGGGTGAATAAGAGCACTTCGCAGTTTTTATCAGAATTCTGCAAATGATAGTAAGCTCCATGGAACACCATTTTTTTGTGATTGCCGCGAGTTTGTTCAAAATCGTTTAATTCTTCCAAAATTTCTCTAAAACGTTTTTCTGCTGCTTGATCATCCGTGCAACGGATCGCAAGTGCAAAACCGCTCTCGGTAATTCTGGCAACAAATTCGTCTTCTTCCACGCGCTTATTCAACACATCTGCCGTGTATTTTAATAATCCTTCAAAAGACGTCTGTTTATAATATGTTTCCAGATAACTGGTATCTAAAACTATGTAGGAAACATAATAGCGATTCCGGGCAATATCACCTAATGTATAGTGAAAGTGGTACTGAAAATATTTTAAATTTCCGATTCCGGTATCCTCATCCTTAAATTTGCCGGTAATGTTCTCCCGACGGATTTTTCTCAAACGAATCATTAAGAGAACGATTATGACAATTAAAATGAAAATAATTGCCAAATGTATGCTAATCCATATACCATCCATGAGTTTTAGACCCTCCTGTTTCCACTTAACATAATTCTTTTATATAAAAATAAAAACTGCAATAACAGGAAGCATCTTAAAAAGATGCTCCCTTATTACTGCAGCTAGACTGGCATAGTTTCAAAAAAACCGTAGCCTCTTGGGCTTTGCGTCATCGGCTTTCGCCGATTTTGCCAAACATATTATATTACACTACATTATATCACCAAAAAACGGTTTTGTCAACCATTTATTATACTTTTGCAAACACCCAAAGTGTTTCTTCCACATAATTGAAAGATTCTTGCAAATTATATACTCTTAAATTTACAGAGTCACCGTTCATCTTCTTATATGTAATGCTGGGAACTTCCCCTGCAGACAATTGGTGACGAATAGCATCATAATTTAAGAAAGTGGTTACAGGACGATGAAAATCCGGGTGTACCACCTCTGCAATATACTTGGATAACAACTGCGAAAAATGCTCTTCCTGTTCGTTGTAATCAAAGTAAGAAGGCATCAGAATACGTTGTGCATGGTCTGTTTTCAAAGAAACACGATATACACCGTTATAATGTTCTTTCAGCACGGAAATCAGGGTATCAATTTCCAAAATACCGGTTTTCATCTGAATATAGCTTTCGTCCTCTTGTTTCGCTACACTAATCGTTTCCTTAGACTGATAATAAGCAGCCTTTGCTTCATACATACGGATTTCTGCTTCCTGAACCAGTTCTTCACAATCAGCATTCCGACTACGGAAAGAAGTGCCGATTGCAACACGATAATCTTTGATTTTAAGTCGTTCAATCAAACTCTGAATCAAGCTATCAAGAGATTGCTGAGAGATTCCCTGAGAAAATACCAGAAATTCATCTCCACCCATACGGTACACATACTGACCAAAGAAAATTTCTTTTAGGGTGTTTGCGATGTATACAAGCATCTCATCCCCTGCAGCATGACCGTACTTATTGTTGCGCATATGAAGCTCATTCACATCAACATAAACACAAGAGAAATCTTCCAGCATTTCTTCATTAAACTGAAGAATATCTTTTTTATACGCCACTCGGTTCCATACTCCGGTTAAAGAATCTGTAATCGCAGCAGTTTCCGTTTTGTTCAAATGCTTTTTATTGTATATCGCAATAGAGAAACAAACTGCAACATCCTCTAAAATAGTTCTTGCAAACCGCTGCTTTGCAGAATTGATAACACCTAAAATGCTGACGTGATTATTTTTATCGGTTACCGTTGCAAAGGAAATGCTTCGAAAATGTTTTTCCCGCATGAACTGATACAGTTTCGGATTGGTATTGTTAAGATGTCTGTTGGGACGTACACTCAAAAAACCAACCGTTTTTTTGTTTACCGCATGGAAATCTGCCGCATAACTGAACAACTCTGTAACAAGAAAGCGTTTATTTTCCTTAGAAAGAATGGTATGCATCAGTTCCGGTTGGATGGAATGATAGTCTTCCCCATCGGTATCCACAAAGAAAGAGGAACGGGAATCGGAAACATCCATCACATTCTTTAGTGCTTCCGAAATATTTCCCTGCTGCTGATTGATTTCAAGCAAAAGACGTCTGATATTGGATGCATGTCTCGCCGCCAGACTTTTTCGTCTTTCATTGGTCATCAAATACAGCAAAAAGCATGCAATAATTCCGATAATTGCCATGAAAGAAACAAACAGCATTCCGGAAATCCGATGAGTTTTGGCAAACACCTGAGACTCATAACGACCGAGAATGATTCCCCAATCGGTTCCTTCCACCATAGAATAATGCAGGTACAATTCTTCTCCTGTGATAGCAGAACGGAAACTGGAATACCCTTTTTCCTCTCTCACCAATTTTTCATAAGAATTACCACGGGTATACTCTCTGTCTTTTAAGAAAGCAATGTTGGCAGGTTCATCACTTACCGTATCAATTACAAGGTTTCCGTTCCCCTTATCATATACAAACAGCTGAGCATTCAACTCTTCTGCCATACCTCTATAGCGAGCATTGATATCCTCAGGACGGATTACCCCATATAAAATTCCAACCGTTTCATCATTCACACGAATCGGAACAGCGGAACGGATAATCTCATTACGTCCGCCGGTTAAATCCTCAATTCTTCCGGTAATATAAGCACCTTTTTCGGATTCTAACCGGAAAGAAATTTTCCCAGTTAAATCCATCGTTCCGATTTTGGTGGTAAAGGTGTTATCCGGACGCAAAATCCCAATGTTGGAAAATAAACCAATCGGCTTAAAGGATGCAAATAATATATCATAGCTTTCCCCGTCCGCATAAAGCTTAGCCGCGAAGTTTGCCATCGTATAAAGGTTTTCTTGATCAGATTTTAACTGCAGAGCCAAATCATCTTTGATTTGCTTGGTCTGAACATGCAATGTTTCATAAGACTCCTCTTCTGCCGCCTGATAGAAATAGCCAACAACAGAGAAAAATACTACGCATAACAAAACAGCCGTTACCAACGAACACAGTAACGTATGCTGGCTTCGTTTTTTCTTGCCGTATTTGATTGCCATAAACTATTTCCCTTCCCTCTGTTTACTTATTTATAATTATATTGATTATATCACAAGTTACAAAAAAAAGCAAGTATTATCGAAAAATATCTTTTAATCCAAAAAAATGTTTTTCAATGAAAAAATCCCACCAAAAGGCAGGATTTTTAGTTTATTAGTCATTAACCCAAAATTCAAAGGTTTCTCCTTTGGTACCCGGCATCAACAGATCACCACCCACGTGTTGAAGTCTAATTACACCGGCAGACATTCCCCATTCAAAATCAATATTTTTTTCATACACTTCTTCTCCGATTCCCGGCTTACCGCCTTTCATACGAAGTTTTAAGAGATTTCCGTCAATTTCCCAGGTGCCGACAAAAAGCTCCTGCATTTCCGTTTCGGAATTGCCGTACGCAAAACGAACTTCTCCGCTTTCGTGTATATATAAAAGCAAGGCAAATTCCACGTCATTGTCATCCCGGATATCCCCTAACCAACTTGCACAAAGCGGCTTTTCTTCAGTAGCAAGGTTATGAAATTCCGGCAACAAGTTGTAAGGAGTGAAATCAAACATCGCATTATCCAGATTTTCCAGTCTACCTTCTATCCCGGAACGAACCAAAGGATATTCCACCCTGCGATTACCCTGTTCAGCAATCACATACAAATTGGGAATATACATATCCACATTGCCTCTGACTAAAAACGGCTCCTTGGAAGAAATCAGTTCTTCTCCAATTTCCGGAAGATTGGCTTCATTGAGCCCAAATTGATACACCGTAACAGTAACCGTTTCATCTGTGGGAATAATACAAAACAGCTGGTTCCCCTCATTTTCTGCAATTTTTGTGATATCAGCCACATAGGGAATCTGTCCTATAAAATCTTGTTGTTTCACATTCTCCTGCACAGATTCCAGTGCCACTTCAGATTTCCCCAAAAAGGCAACACCAAACAACTTATCGCCACTGTTGAGCATATTTTGAAGATTGGTTAAAGGGTCTTCCGAATAAGTATAAGCGGGAGCTTCTGTCGCAAACGGTTGTGTTGCAGTTTCGGGAGCGCCTCCGCATCCTACCAGGTTAACCAACAATATTACACTAAGAAACAATAAAAATAACTTTTTCATACAGCAGCCTCCAAAAAAGAATCAATATCATTGTAACACAAATTCAAATGCTTTTCAAGTAGAATTTGAGGACATCCTACCGTAAAAAAAACGAATCAGAACAGTATCATACCAATAAGAACCCGACTCGATGACGCAATCAAAGATTGTGGTCGGGTGCCCCGGAACCTTATTGTATTCACAATAAAAAAGGATAGCTGTGCTCAGCGATCCTTTTCTACCTTGATGATTTGTGCACCTCGTTCATCTAAGACTTTGGTTAGCCCTGAAAATCGAGGTTATTTTCATCTTTATATCCGATTATCTTGGCAGGAACACCTGCAACAATTGCATTTTCCGGAACGTCTTTCACCACCACGGCACCTGCTGCCGCTAAGCTTCCGGTATGCATGGTAATATCACCTAAAACCTTTGCACCGCAAGTTACAGAAACGTTATCTTCTAAAACAGGAGGATTCTCTCCGTTTCGGTAGCCGATAGTCACCTGCTGATATACTCGACAGTTTTCTCCGATTTTTTTAGCGGTGATAATTGTGGAAAATCCGTGCTGAATATAAAAACCTCCACCGATATCTTCTGTGTATATATACAGGCTTTCCATCGGTTTCCAAAAAATCCGTGCAATCACAAACTGTATCATGGCTCCCAAAGAACGAGTGGGGTTTTTCATACGATGCAAAATCAGGTTTCGAAATTCTTTGTTATATGTCATATACCAGTTAAGCGATTCAAAAAAACCCATTTTATATTGATGAATCTGATTCCATCTTGCCACATCTTTCAAAATTAAATGCTTATGTTTGGAGCATAATGCGCAAAGATAAACAGGAAATGTTCTCCAGTAATTGATGCTTGCAAGAATTCGTTTTGCTGTACTTGGCATAAATGTTCTCCTTTTTTGTAACTATATGAAAAATCAAATGGTATGATTAGTGCTTCTCACTCTTTGTGATAGTGGAAACAATATATTTGGGTCTACCTTTAATTTCTTCATAAATACGTGCAATATAATATCCGATAATTCCCAGACTTATCATAATAATACTACCAATAAAAATCGTGATAATGATAACGGTTGTCATCCCTTCCAAAGCTCTTCCCACAATTTTATCAATCAACGCCCATACACCGAAAATCACAGAAATAATCAGCATAATGATTCCCAATGCGGTTACGATTTGCATCGGCGCTGTTGTATAGGACGAAATATTGGAAAGAGCATACTTGAACAGTCCTCTTGTTGACCATTTGGATTCCCCTTTTGTACGTTGCTTTACGTCGTACTCAACGGTCGTGGTGCGATAACCAACCCAATAAGAAATAGCACGAAAAAAGCCTCTTTCCGGCATTTTATTCAGCACATCTACAACTTTTCTGTCCAACAACTTAAAATCTGAGGAATTAGACATATCAAAACCTGCCATACGGCTGATAGCGGAATAAAAAATCTTGGCACCGAGGCTATACATTTTCTTTTCCTGACCACGTTCTTTTTTGATTCCTTCAATGACCTCGTATCCCTGTTCCCACAAGCGATACATTTCAATAATCTTTTCCGGAGGGTGCTGCAGGTCACAGTCAATCACCACTGCACAGTCACCATTCACCTCAGCCAGCCCGGCAGAAATAGCAGCCTCTTTTCCGAAGTTTCTGGAAAAATGCAAGCCTGTGATATGATCATATTCTTTGGAAAGTTCTGCTATCATTTGATAGGTTTCATCCTGAGAACCATCATCCACAAAAATAAATTCGCTTTCAATCTTATTTTCACTGCACAACGTATGTATGGTATGATATGCTTCTTTGATGCATTTTTCTTCATTATACGCAGGAATAATCACAGATAACATAAAATCACCTTACTGCTTTTCAAATAATTTTTCTAATTGTGTAACAGGCATGGGACGATAAAAATAATATCCCTGCATCATATCACATCCGGCACTTACTACCGTGTTTTTGTGTTCTTCTGTTTCAATCCCTTCACATAACGTCTGAAACCCTAAGTCGTGTGCGGTTTTGATAATATTTTTCAGAATTAAAAAACCGGTTTCTGTTGTTGAGTTTTGGGTAATCGACTTATCGATTTTTACAATACTGATATCAAATTCTGTTAAATCGCCAAAACCTGCATAACCTTTGCCGAAATCGTCTAAGAAAATCAGAACGCCTTTTTCTTTCAGCTGAATTAAATTAGCTGTCATAGCTGCTTTTTGCTCAACGTTTAAGTCCTTATCTTCCAGAATTTCAACCGCAATACATGAACAGTCGATTCCATATTGCTCCATCATATGAATCATATTATCCGCCAGACTCTTATCGCAAAGAGTGGAACGGGAAAAATTGATGGTATATACATATTTCATGCGATTTTCTTTATCGCTGGCAATCCACTTGCAGTTTTTTTCAAAAATATAATAATCAAATTTTTCATTTAACCCAACATTGTTGACAGCCGACAGAAAATGATGGGGTGTCAGAACGCCCTCGGTGGGAGAATTTAATCGTGACAGCACTTCAGCGCCCACAATCTGATTGGTTTTTGCATCTAAAATAGGCTGATATTCCAGAAAAAAGCGATTGCCGTCAATTTCGTTTTGAATATTGTTCTCAATTTTCAATTTCCGCTCAAATGCTTTACCATTGGAAACATCCCACTGACAATACAAAACGTCTTGATCCTCTGCCATACTGCAAGCCTGTTTGGCTCTGGTCAAAGCGGTTTGAAAAGATACCTCGGTGGAACCGGTGATATGATAACCAAATTTCACCCGCACCACATTCACTGCATCGTACTTCACAAATGCTTCGTTGATTTCTTCATAGCATTTGTCGATACACTGTGCTAAATCTCCTTCTTCCAAATGATTCATGGCAACGAAATTTTCCTGCCCGTAACAAGAAATCTCACCGCCTGCATCCAAACAAAAATGTTGAAATAAAATTTTCTTGATTTGCTCATACATTCTTCCGGATTTTGATTCGGAATATAATCTTTTCATACCGTCAAGGGATACCGAAATATACACGACAGAACGTTTTTTGCGCATCGTACCTGCTTTATCAAAATCATTTTCCATTTTACCAATCCCGCAAAAGCTTTTTTCTGCAGTTCCTTTTGCCGTTCTAACTGATTTTATGGTATAATATAAACCAATCAATCCCATCACAACAAAAAACATGGCAAGAATCGTTATGATTACATAGGGGTATTCAAAAAACTTCATTTAATAACCTCCTGCCCTCTATTTCTCAAAAATAGGAAACTCCTTAATCCCTGACGTTTGTTTTAAGCCTAAGTCTACGGCAATTTTGTGACACTTATCAATGTCTTTTTTTGCCATTTTCTTTCTTCTCATCAGCTCTTTTGCCAAAAAGAAAGGGTTAAACCGAAGCATCGCCTTTACGATATCCGATTTTTTTACACCGAATCTTTTGTATTCTGCTAATGTTTCCAAAAGAACATAGCTGATGGAATTTTTATCAAAATGTTTGGCACTAACACGTTTTAACCATTTTGCATATGCTAAGAATTTTCCGACATCAGCTGTTTCCGTAAAATAAACACTGCTGATATAAAACTGCTGGGTAGCTTCATCCATTTTTTCCAGCAAAGTGCCGTAGTATTTTTCCTGTATTTTCAGCACTTCGGTGTGCTGTCTTGCAAGGGTAGTGCTGGTAATTTGCTTATCATGGAGACGATACAACATCAAAAACTCAGGAAGAATCTCCATCTTCAAATTGCCCATTGCCATCCTGGTCCATAATTCAAGGTCTTCGGTACAAGTGAGGGTTGTGTCATAGTTTAGTTGCTTCATAACCTCTGCTCTGGCAATCACACCGGGATGCAGAATGGGATTTCCAACCAAAAGCAACGCACGCACTGCTTCATTATCGCAACGACCGCCTACACCACCCGGTGTAAACACTCCGTTTTTCATCGTCATAAACCGACAGGAAGATAATGCCACACCAGGATTTTCTTCCATAAACCGATACTGTTTTTCCAGACGGTCAGGAAGACAGATATCATCCGCATCCATTCTGGCAATATATTTCCCCGAAGAGAGCGAAATCGCCTTATTTAAGGATTTAGGAAGCTTTAAATTCACCTCGTTCGGATGCACTTTAATTCTTGCATCTTTTGCCGCAAGTGCTGCCAGAATTTCCCCTGTGGAATCCTGCGAGCAATCGTTAATCACAATTAACTCCCAATTCAAAAAGGTCTGGTTTCTGACACTTTCGATTGCTTCCTCCAGATATGTTTCGCCGTTATACACGCTCATAATGATTGAAATTTCAGGTGTATTCATATCACTCACCCTTTCTTAAAATACGTTTCATTTGCCCTATCAAATACAGAAAATAAAATACCGTTTTGATATGTCCTTTTTTCATTAGTGCCACTCCGATTTTTGTTTTGGGAGTGATTCTTTCAAACTGAGCTTTTTTGATCAGTTCCTTGTTTACTGAATTTAAAATAAGCCCTTTGATTTCATTCAGATATTGGAAATGTCCGCCCTCTGCCGCTGCCGCCAGAATCGCAAAACACATAAAGCAGGAGTAACGGGCAAGTTGCTCATCAAAGTCCATAGGCTTCTTTTGATTGATTCGATAAAGTCCGTTGACCACTTCAATTAAGTCGGTCAACTGTTTGGTTGTAAAATGTGTGGTCAGAGAATCATCACGAATGGTATAAAGATAAACAGGCGTATCATCGATATACAACGACTGCGCATCCAGATAACACGGAATCAAGCAGCTTAAATCTTCCCCCAAAGAAATTTTGTTGGTAACATTCAGCTGATGGGGCGTAATCAATCTGCGTCTGATTGCTTTTCCACACAAAAAATAGGGTAAATTCTGCATATTTTTATCAGACAGAATATGCGGATACACACATTTTTCCATCTCTTTTCTTGGATAAAAACCAACGGGAACGATATCTTGAAGCATAGCTTTTGTTGCGCCGTTTCGATATTCCTGATGAGGAAAACATACCATATCGGCATTGGTTTTTACTATGATATCTTTTGCACATTCCAACGCATTTGGTATCAGTGCATCATCGCCGTCAAGATTAAAAACATACTCACCCGTGGCAGCCTGCACGCCTGCCTGACGCGCACTGACAAGTCCGCCATTTTTCTTATGAATCACTTTTACATTGGAATTTGCGGCGGCATATTCATCACAAATCGCGGGACAGTTATCCGGAGAACCGTCATCCACCAAAATCAATTCAAAATCCTCACACGTCTGACCGAGTACACTCTCGATACATCTATTCAAATATTTTTCCACCTTGTAAATGGGAACAATTACGGAAAAAAGCATTTTTATCACCTATTTGCTTCTTAATTTTACAAGCATCGTCATCAGAAAATACATTCTGTATTTCATCGCATATGCAAACACTCTTTGCCCAAGAGGCAAGGTGCCGATAGGATACGCTTTCAAAGCACGAACTGTTTTATCGTGTGTACAAACGGCTTTCAGTCTTTCTTTTAAATCAGAAGTTTTCACACCATTATCCAGGGCATACATAATCTCCTGTGAACAAAGCACTCTGCAAACCGCTTGCCAGAATCGGTATAAATAAATCCGATAAGTTTGAGGCAGAATATCCTTTGCGAATTTCTTTTCCATCTCATCCACAAAGACAAGACATTTTTCAAATCTGTCTTTCTGATAAGATTTTGAAACAGACTCTCCGTTTCTGCAATAATGATAAAAGGCTTCCGGAATTCCGGTTGCTTTTTTGATGCAGGTTATATAATCCACCATAAAGGTTGCATCTTCCGAAAAAGTCTCCCGTTCGGATTGATACACAATGTTGTTTTTCTTGATAATTTCGTTTTTAAACAGATTTTTTACGGTACCCATACCGTATCTGCTGTCATCAGCATCTGCGGGAGTTGCTCCGATAATTCCCATCCGCAACCGCTTCAAATTATCTTCGGTTTCGAAATGAGTATCCCGCTCAAAATAAATTTTACGGACACTTTCACCGGCTTGGCTGAACATATTACCATCCACAAACACCACACCGGACATCACAAGATCAGAACCGTATTCCTCCGCTTTTTCATAAAGCGTCTGATACATTTTCTCATCCACATAATCATCGGAATCCACAAAACCGATATACTTTCCGGTTGCAACCGCAAGACCGGTATTACGGGCCTTTCCTGCCCCTTCGTTCTCTTTATGTATCACTTGGATGCGAGGGTCTTCATTAGCAGCTTGATTACATATTTTTAAAGAAGCATCCCTGGAAGAATCATCCACTAAAATGATTTCAATATCTTCAAGTGTTTGATTTCTAAGGGAACTGATACACTTTTTTAAATACTGTTCTGCATTGTATACCGGAACAATAATACTTACCTTCGGCTGTGACATGGTATTACCTCTTCATCAGTTTTTTATATTCTTCCATCAGAATCTTAGCGTACTCTTCAACGCTTAATATCTGTTCTCTAGCGTTCTTGCAGTTTTCTCTTAAACTGTTACAGTACTCATCGCTTGCCAAGGCACGCTGTAATCCTGCTGCAAATTCTTGGGGCGTTGATTCCTTCACAAGGATACCGGTAACACCATCTTCAATCAACTCTGCCATTCCTCCGTGATTCATGGTGATTACAGGAACCCCCATACACTGCGCCTCCAGGATGGAAAGAGGACAGTTTTCATACCAGATTGACGGCACTGCAAGGACTTTGGCTTTTGCAATAAAATCAATCAGCTTTTGACCGCTCAAAAAGCCTACAAGCTTCACATTTTCAATATTTTCCAGCAAATGCTTATCAGGGCCGTCTCCCGCTACCATAAAGGTGTATTCCGGAAGAAGTTTTGCAGTTTCTGCCAGAAGTTCAACCCCCTTTTCTTTGGAGAGTCTTCCGGCAAAAGCAATATAATTTTCGTAGTTGCTTTCCTGACAAGAAAATTGCTCTTTATTGATAAAATTATGAATTGTTTTTGTCTTGCCTTTGTATAATTTCTTGGCAGACAACAGTTTTTGCTCTAAAAAATAGCTGGGGCTGATATACAAATCAACCTTTTTATACGTTCCCAAAAGGGAATACAATCTCGCTTCAATCGCTCCGATAATACTCTTTACCCGGGAATCATGGATACATTTATTTTTGATGCAGCCCATATAGGCCCCTTTTAAACATTTTTCGCAAATTTCATTTTTGTCAAAATTATACAGCAAGTGATTCGGGCAAATCATCTGATAATCGTGCACAGTTTGGACAACCGGAATGCCTTTCTTTTTGATGCCGTAAATCATAGAGGGAGTCAATTGGAAATTGATGTTGTTCATATGAACGATATCCGGCTGAAAATCATCTATCACCTGCATAATTTTCTTTTTTGCCTCAAAAGAATAAATGATTTTGAAAGGATATAAAAATCTTGCCACACCTTTCGAGTGGAAGTCCATATTTTGGGTATAAAGACCGACGGAATTTCCTACCGTATTATTTTCGTCGTACATTCCGAAAAATTCAATTTCATGTCCCAGTTTGGTTAAATGTTCTGCAAGATACAACATATAATTCTCACAACCGCCTCTGGAATAGAGAAATTTATTTACCATCAGAATTTTCATAGCAGCGAATTCCTTTCCTTTTCTTTTTTTGTACCCGTCACACAGCCAAACAGCTTCATCTCGGTATGCCGGGCATCCTCATCAAAACTGTTTCCCATCATCAGCATTGCCAGCACTCCGGTTAGAAGCGGATAATTCATCGTATTATCCGTGGAAGATACAATCATCAGATAAAGCGACAACATAAATGTGATAATCGCATTTTCAACATTTCCTTTTCTGCCAAAATAGCACACCCGAACTACCACCATAGATACCAGCCAGATGATGTAGCCCCAAAAGCCTAAATCAATGAAATGCTGCAAAAAATCGTTATGAACAGCACCAACATTCACCGTCATAAATTCATTGAGCTGATAAGTCAGGAAACCGATTCCGTTTCCTAAAAATCCCGGGTGAAATTCGTAAAACTCATCCACCGCATGGTAAATTTCAACACGTCCGCTGGTATTCACGCCTGCCTGTTCCAATAAAGTAAATACGTCAGCCTTAATCAAAGCAACATATCCTAACAACAGCACAACCACCAAAACAGAAAGGAAGATAACCAGTCTGATTGCCGTTTTTTTGTTGAAATGAGCAATAAACTTTAGCACATAACCAAACAGCAACGCTACCCCGATAGCAATCATTGCAATTCGCTTCAACGCTGCTAAAAAACAGAATAAATTTAAGAACAGCAGAATAAAAAATGCAATGTTTTTCTTCGGTTTATACAGCATATAAATCAGATATGCACCTAAGCAGAAGGCAAGTTCGTGAATTTCCGCCTGAATAATAACATCCCCTGTAACATCTGCAAACGTAACCAACAGGGTAACAAATTCGGAAAAGAAGGTAGCCAGCCCGTTTTGCGCAATAATAGTTAGAATCATCAGCAAGTTAGCGACGATAATGGCAATCAGATTATACCAGATACCACGGCTGCCGAACACATATAGCAACGCACCGGAGCCAAGGGCAAAAGATAACATATTAGTATAGATAAAGGAACTGGAAAGTCCTCTGGAAATAACACCGGTATCTGCTGTTCCCATAAACCAGATAAATAATGATACCACCGTGGTAACCGCCAAAGGAAGACTATAAACACAAGCACCTTTGAAGGCAGTCGCCCCTCTGGCAAAATCCGGTTTGTGTAAAAACATCAAGGTTGCAGAAGCAAACAGAACAAGGGCAAATGCGTGGCGGTATGTAACATGCAATCCAACATCAATATATTCGTTCAGAAAATAATGCATCATAACTGCAACAACCAGAAAATAAATTGTTTTCGCTTTGTCTAAAATTCTGTTTTCCACGTCTTCTGCCCTCCTTTCTGCTACACCGATTCCGTATTAATTGTTATCTTTTTTCAAATCGGAAATATAATCCTTCTTGTTTTTAATTGCCTCTGAAAGCAGTCTTCTTGCGGTTTTGTTTTCTTTGAAGGTTTCAGAAATACCAATTTTATATTCAATTACAACGTTTTTGTGTTCATCTCTTTCATCCAATCTGAGTCTGAACAAACGCATAATGTCTTCCACTGTAATATAGTCAGCTTCCTCTGTCAACATTACAAAATTTCCATTGCCATTATAAATATACTCGGTCTTGGATTTTCCGAAAACCTCTTTGATATATTCGGTAAACATTTTAATAATGTCATCTCCCACATCACGGGAATACTCATTATTAATAGAAACCAAATTGGAGATATCAAGCATACAATACACAACACCATCATCCAAAAGCTTTTTATCTTTTGATTTTAAGTATTTATCAAGGTATGCTCTGTTACCGAATTCGGTAAGATGATCTGTGTAGAAGAAGTAGTTGATCACATCTCCGATTCTTCCCAGAATAATGGAGCCGCCGCAACCAACCACAATCAGGAAGAAAAAGGCAATGATGGTGTAAAGGGTTACGTTTACACTTTCTCTTACAGAAGCTGAGGATAACACAGAAATGTAGCTTCCTCCGAGGTACTTATTATACTCATTATTGGTTTTCGTGGTGGTCGTGTAAAGATTGTTTAATTCTTCTACCAAAGCATCAATTTCGGTTTCAACTTCCTGTCTTACAGCGGCATACTGTGCATCAGAAAGTTCCGAACAGGTCAAATGCGAAGTTTCGCACGCTCCACCGCAATTTCCGGTACAAGCTGTAAAGGTATCCAGGATATAGTCACAATATGCAGAATCAATAATATCATGGACCTGACTTTCATTGAGTTCTCGCCAACTGTAAACCAATTCATCATAAGTTACGGTTTGGTCCCCAACATAATCCTGAAGATTTCTTTCGTGGAGATTATCCAAAATATATTCATAAGTAATGTTGGTGTTGCCGGAATCGCGCATTTTTTTGACATAAGCATCCACAACGGTTACAACATCTTCCACCAGGCTCTCATCCTCTGCATTGGAAATATTGTTACGGTCGATCCTTGTTGTGTAATCAGAAACCAGCACAGACTTATTTTTCGTAATCTGATACTGGAAAATTCTTGAGAACAAAGAAGAAACCTTCACCTGTCTTAAATAATCAAAATCAGCTGCAAGCTCTGTAAACGATTCTCCGGTTTCGGTGGATCTGTAATAATTATTCTGCTCGATTCTTTGATATAACGTGGTAAGCGTATCATCAATACTGGTATCGATCAGCTCCATCATTTCAATATAATCGTAGTCATTTTTATTCAGGCTTTCGATGGTATTATTTGCCGGAGCAACATTTACATATTTCTGGCTGAATTCTTCAAAATACACATCCAAAATTTCATCCAGAACCGTTCTTGCAAAATCGGCACCTTCCCCGCTGGTTGCGGAAAACGAAACAATGAAAGTGCTGGGCTCATAAATGTATTCTTCGCCCTCTTCCAACTTTGCATCTTTTCTGGCAACCTTATCTGCATCCACAATGGGAGTAATATCAATTCTTGAGATAAAACTGTCAACAGAATAAACCCCGGTAAGCCCCAGTTTATCAACTACTTTAGACATCACTGCAGAGGATTTGATTTCATTGACATCAAGCTTGTCTCCCGTAGGAGCAAGACCTTGCTCTGCCTGCGGGTCATTATAATGAATCACCTCAGAAGCAATATATGTATTGGAAGAAGAAAGCTTATAATATACCCCGTAGGTTGCCAAACAGCAAACAACAACGATGATGGGCAAAAGCTTTTTTAAATATCTTAAAATCTGAAAATTTTTCATTGTCAACCTCCGTTATACCTTGTTGGGGAATTTCTTGGAAATCCGATAAACCACAAGCACGATATAAACAACAACGGCAAATACAATCAGAGCTTTTACTTCACTCATCAGAGACGCACCAAAAATATTCACGGCAATACACTGATTCATGCTGTAATTGGAAAACTCTCTGCCTGCATTGATTGCTTCCTTCTCAAACCCTTTGATGCTATCGTATATAGAATCGATCAGCACATCAGCTGAAGCTGCATCCTGAGCATCCTGAGTGCTTCCGGCAATTTTAGAAATAATCAAATCATTTTCCATCATTGCCTTTTCATTGGCAGCCAGACTGTTACTGAACTGTGTTGCCAAAACAGATAATTCATCCACACCTACTTTGGTTCTGCCCATATAATATTTGCCAGACTGATCCCAGGTAGGAACCAAAACAACTCGTGTCATTTCTTCGCTGTACATATCAACGGCTTCGTTACAGATTCTGTAAGATGCGTCATTTTTCTGGCGTTCAAAATCAATATTGGTGTTTTGATAAGAAAGCCTGTCAATATAACCGCTTTGATCTCTTGCCACACCGTTTTGCAGAATCAAAGAGCGTAAATTCTCGTTAATCTGTGTTTCTTTAAACTGATGTATTTTTCCGGCAATCGCATGAAACGTGCTTCCGTTTGCAGTCACAAAACTGTTATTTTTTTGCGCCATTCCATACATATAATTTAAAACTGCCTGAGCTTCCTTATCCAGATAAGAAACAATGTCCATATATTCCATTTTGGAAAAATCCGGCTTTTCAGGGTCAAGTTTGAAGCTATCCGTATACTTTTCAATATAGTACTCCTTATATGCAGAAGTAACCAGATTAATCACATTGTAAGAATCAAGATGAGCTGTATCTTTGGAAGCGTGGTAATCCACCGCAAATTCAGTGGAAATATGATACTGTGCCTCATCATCCACGCCGCCCTGAATACAAGGGTAAACCGAGAGACAATTTTTCAACTGTTTCACAGTGACATCTTCCAAAGCTCCTTTTTGAATAGCTTTTTCTACCACTTCATCGCTAATAATTTCTGCCATATTATATCTGGTACCATTGGAATTAAGTGCCTGGGATGCTTCGGGAAAATTTAACGATACGACAGCGGAAACAGATTTCTGAAGCTCATAATGGTTAGAAACGCCATACAGCATAGTTGTCACCAAACATACCAGAATAATCCATACACTTACATATTCTGCGTTTTTAAAAATCTGCTTACGTTCTGTGTAATTTACATTTTTCCAACGGAAAAATATGATGATAATTGAGGAAACAAACACCAAACCAACCATTAAAATAATCAAGTTTTTCAGTAATTCTGAAATCATAGTCCATCTCCCTCCCCACATTAAAATTTGTTGATATCAATAATCACCAATTCAGGCTGATTATTGATACGGAACACATTTGAATTTTCAAGTCCGGAGCTTACGATTAAGGGGTTGCCTGCAGCCGCATATCTTCCGTAAACAAAATCACCGCTGCGTTCCGGCAGAAATCCACCCTCGTGAGTATACAACGAACCGAGCATGGGAACCCGCACAACTCCGCCGTGGGTATGACCGCACAACATCAAATCTCCCCAGAATTCCGGCGCGAACTCTTCAAAAATAAAGGGTTCGTGAACTGCTGTGATTTTAAGATGCTCGGGATTTTCGTAAATATAATCTGCGAAAGATTGTTCGGTGTAAGCCCAGAAAGAAGAAGGATTGGAGGTCAAAACGCCATAGATATCAACATCTGTTGTATTCACTCTGACGGTATCTTGCTCATTCTTTAATACCTTGATGCCGGCATTTTCCAATTTTTCTTCAAAGGCATCCTCCAGCTGCAAAAGCGCTGTTTCATCACGGGTTTCCTGAGTGAAACCAAATTTCTCATCCAGATCTTTTTCATTCAGCGGGAAATCGTAAATATTTTCCACTTCATTATTTCCGTACACATAGTAAGAAGGTGCAATCTCAGACAATTCCTTTGCTAAGGACACGATCAGCTCTTCATCTTCCTCAACAGAATCAACCATATCCCCCGTGCAGATAATGATATCAGGCTCCAACGCTTTCACACGATGCAAAAGCTTCTGATTCCCTTTTCCGTAGGAAGAACCATGCAAATCAGATAACTGAATCACACGCACACGGCTATCCACCTTGATACTGCTTGTCATATAAAAGGTTTCTTTAAAATTCCTGTTTCCAATATAACTGCATAAAATAATGATAACAGCAGTAGCAAGACAAACAAAAAGCATACCGATTGCAAAGAATTTTGCAGCTTTCAGATTTTTCTTGATTCTGGGGCTCAGTGCATGATATCGGTTCTTTTTCACAATTTTCACTTTTTTTCCTGTTCCCAGCACAGATTCCACACAGGAAGTCAGGGGTTTCTTGCACTCTTTTTGAAACTTTTTAAAATCTTCGGTACCGCTATATGTAATCACAATTTGCTTTTCATCCACAGTCTCTATGGCAAAGGTATCTGCCCACAAATCGTAAAATTCATCGGATACCGATTCTTTCATCAGTTCTTTGACCTTTTCCTGATATTTTTGTGTTTTCTCAATCGTTTTTTTCTTATCCATACCAAAAAAACCTTTTCCTTTATTTTTTATAAAGTTCACACGTTAACTTTGCCACATCCTGCCAGCTGTACTTATTTAAAATAAATTCATCCACTCCCTCGCGGAGCTTTTCAACAAGTTTGCTATCATTACACAACATCTGCAGTTTTTCTGCCAGATCATCAACATTACTTTTTTTAAAGTACACTGCCTTATCTTCCGCAACCGATGTATTTTCCGGAATGTCGGAACAAAGAAGCACATTCTGATATGCCAAAGATTCTAATAAGCACAAAGACATTCCTTCCAAATCCGACGGTAATACATTAATATAGGCATTGGAATATAATTCAGCCAAGGTATCGCCCGATACAAACCCCGTAAAAATAATATTGGGATTTCCTGCCGCTTTTTCCTTGAGCATTGCCACATAATCATCAGTGTCGCTGGTATCTCCTGCAATCACCAGTTTTTTATCTGTTTGAATCTGTTTATATGCATCAATCAGATAGTGAATTCCTTTTTCCGCAGTCAATCGGCAAACCACGGAAATATAGCCGTCTTTTTTCAAACCGTATTTTTCGGTAATCAAATTGGCTGCTTTCTTTTCGGGACGGCTGATTCCGTTATGAATAATGGTTGTTTCCCGATTGTAAGTGTCTTTGAAATAATCATAAGCAGCCTGACTGAGCACAATAACCTCATCAGCGTATTTTGCAAGCATCTTCTCGCCAAATTTGATATATTTGGATGCAAATCCTTTTCCCCACTTTTCTCTCTGCCAATCAAGACCGTGAACAGTGGCAACACATTTTTTACCGAACAGCTTCGGAATCCAGAGTGCCGCACAGGGACCTTCCGCATGAAAATGAATCACATCATATTTGCAAAAGGAGGCGGAGATTGCTGCAGTAAAAGATGCTATCATTGCAGCAAAACCGCGAACGTCAAGCGTCCAGGCTTTTTTGATTCTGACGCCTTTATACATCTTGTTGGAAACGGTTCCCACATATTCATTTTCCACTTTATCAGAGGAACGATTATAACAGGTCACCTCGTGCCCCATTTCAACCAACATCGGACAAAGTGTGGTAAGAACGTTTTCGATTCCGCCTCGTCTGGACGGAACAACCTTATGCCCAATCATAGCAATTTTCATTTTCTTCACTCCAATTTTACCGGCCGGTAGCAGTCAACATAACGATCGGTGTTTTCAACATAATTTTCAAATCATTTAAATAGGTTCTGGTCTGGATGTATTCAATATCCATTTCCACCCACTCTTCAAAGGGGATATCATTTCTGTTTTTGGAAATTTGCCAGGTACAAGTAAGCCCGGGAGTTACCAAAAGACGTAATTTCTGATAATCGGTATAGAACTCCACTTCTCCGGGAAGAGGAGGTCTGGGGCCCACTAAGGTCATATCGCCTTTAAAAACATTGAAAAACTGCATGAGTTCATCTAAAGAAAGCTTTCTTAAAAATTTCCCCACTCTCGTGATTCGGGGGTCATCTTTCATTTTAAACACAGGGCCATCCATTTCATTCTGAGCGGCAAGTGCTTCCTTCATTTTATCCGCATTGGCACACATGGTTCTGAACTTATACATATAAAATTCTTTTCCGTGACGCCCCACCCTGATTTGTTTATAAAACGGACCTGCACTGGGATCATCAATCACAATTACAATTGCAATAATAATCATCAACGGCAAGAAAAACAATAAAATCAACGTGGCGAAAAAAATGTCAAACAATCTTTTTGACCGCCAGAATGTAGCATACGATTTTTCAATAATTGCTTCCAGTTTTTCTCTTGTTTTTGCATCAACTTTCTCTTGCTCAATATAGGGCATTAGAATACACCTCTTTCTGATAAATTGATAACAGAATCGAATTCTGTTTTTCTGTTTTGGGAGAAATAAAATTCCGAAAAGACGATATTCTTTTGAAGAAACTCGGTTTCTTTTTTTTCAAAATATCCCGGATGGAATAAAATTTCTATATTACGTCCTTTTTTTTCTGCCAGTTCTTGGTACTTCGGGAGCACTTTTTTTACTCTTTTTTCATCCATTTTTCCGGAAAAAAGGATTCCGAAAAAATAAGCGGTAGGAATGTTATGTTTTTTTGCCAGGCCTTTGTTTTTTTGCCACAACAATTTTAAAAGCCATTGTTTTATAAGGTTAACCGGGCTGTATGTAAAATAAAGAGACGGCGTTTTCAGATACGGCATAACCGGTTCAGCCGGAATCCGCAGATACTGCAGGGGGATATTTTCATCCTTTAAAACTTTTACCAAGGCACGAAATACAGCCGGAATCATATGGGTATGTTGATGGCTGTCAATCAAAAAGGGAGCATCTTTTGGCAAATTGCTTTTCCAAAATAATACCTGCGCTTTGATTTCCCGATAAGCCTGCTCTTCCAATTTTTTGCTCTCAAACAAGTTCAGGCGAAACAACCCGCCAAACGTATGCTTTAGCTTCCCGTTTTCATCTGCTAACAAATTGATTTTTGTTGCATCTGCCATGCAGTTTCCTTCCACAAGATTCAGATGCAAAGACAAGCTGAGATTTTGATTTTTCCTCCATTGATCCAGATCCAACTTATCAAAATTTGGAAAGATGCTAACCTTATTTAAAGCACCTTGATCAACACACTCTTGTATCCTTGCAGACATATGGTTATTTAGTCCGTAATCATCAGCACAAATATAAATCACTTAATTCACACCTTCTGTTCCCAATTTCAAAACAACCACATCCTCTACGATTGCAAGGCACTCCCGAGATGGCCACTTTTTCATAGCTTGCACATCTTCTCTTTCCATAATTTTTTGCTTTGCGTCTCCGCTTAAGAATTGATAATTTGTACCGCAATAATCGTTTAAGGTACTACAAAATACGCTCTGCCCCACAATTTCATCATCTGCACGGATGATATATCCATCTGTAATCCCTGTAATTTCAGGGGTAAGGTTTACGCTATATGCCTCACTGTTATCAAGGGCACCAATCACCAGAATCTTATCGCAGTTTTCAATTTCCGGAAGCTGTTCCATACGATCTGCAATACGAACTAAAACACCATAAGATTTTTCGTATGCCATTTGCGCTTTATGATAGCTTACATTGGCCATCACTACCTGATTGGAAATCATCACCAAAGCAATCAGAAATACCGTCCAGCACCTGATAGCGGTATGCTTTTCCTTTGTTTCCTGTCCTCTTTCATAAATCATCAAAAACATCAAATAGAAAACGCAATATCCCATCAGCATTAAATTATGATAATCAATCCCGGGATTGATAAACGCCAATGCCCCTGCTCCGAAAAACAGCATACCGCCCAGAACAATCAACATCAGTAAGTTTGCAGGTTTTTTATAAATTTTATGAACCACAATACTTTTCAGATAATATCCAAGTGTAAACAAGAAAACCAGTCCATTGAGCACAACATACAAGTTCACACCGCCCGATAAATCAAAAAAGCATTTTCTAAAGGTTTCTTTTACAATATAAAGGGATGCAAATAAATTGATATCAGACAAGGATGCCGTTGCACTCACTCCCTGATAATCCAGTAATTCCACTGAGAAAATACCAAGTAGCAATTTGAGCACAACACTGTATATCACCATTCCGAGAACTCCGGATAACAATGCCAATAAAGCTTTTTTCAAAACAACTCCAACCGATGCATTCTGAAACAAAAGTTCATCAATCAGATAAAACAAAACCAGCATAACGGTCACAGTAATGTATGCCTGATAAATCCCCGTGGATAAAGCAATCAGAACTGTGGAAAGAATGTATCGCGGTTTCTCTTTTGTTAAACACAAGGCTGCTAAGGCAGAAAAGAAAAATGCAATACTGTATCCGTCTGCCACATAGTTATACATCATCACCGAAATCACCGTGGGAAACGAAACAACCATAGCACCGATGAATGCCGCACTCACCTTTTTCTGCACACGAAACATCTTGCAAATACACACCGCACTCATTGCGTGAAACAAAATCGCAATCAGCCCGTTTAAAAGCGGTAAGTCATAAAATGAACTGAACGAACAGACAACGGGTAAAAACCATCTGCCGATTTTAAGCATATTTTGGGAATCATATCGAAATACCAACGAATCCCAATTGGGTATCCAGCCTGTAATTTTATATAAATGTGCAACCAAGCCTACCAGCAAAGCTGCAAAAAAGCAAGTCTTCCACTGGGGTAAAATACAATGATTCAGTTTTTTCAATGTTTTTTCAGGCATCATTACCACTCCAGCCACTTTAATTTATGTAAAAACTTTCCGTATAATTTATTATACAGCTTTACTCCTAAAATTCTCTTCACAAACAAGGTTCGTCTGGATTTTGCAGAAATCCAGGAAGCACAAAAGTGATGAATCGAATAGGTATTTTCCGTGATGACTTTCTTCCCTGTGTAATATTTCATCGGACACAGATAATCCTCAGGAAGCATATGGATTCCCATAAACACCTGATCCTTTTTATCGCAATCCATCCCAAGTCTTTTTAAGGTTTCGGTATTCCTGTCCGGACAAGGAGTAAGATCGTAACTACCGTCAGCAAGTAAAAACGGAATATCATCATAATCTGCCAGAAAACTACCGATCAATTCATTTCCCTTCTCACAGGCAAATCCTAACCCTGTTGCAATAATTCCGTTATCGTCAAACCCCATAAAACCGGTTTCACAAATCAGATCATCAATGGGTTTTATCAGTTCCACGTCGGTATCCAGATAAATTCCACCTTCGTCATATAACACTTTTAATCTCACATAATCGCTGACAAATGCCCATTTCCCTGCCTCATATGCTTCTTTGGCATATTGGTTTTGGGAAATATCAAAATTTTCTTCTGTATGACAAATAATTTTGTAGTCGGGACAATATTTTTTCCAGCTTTTCATACATTTTTCAGCAATTGCCGGCATTTTTCCATTTCCAAACCAGCAATAGTGAATCACTTTTGGAATACTCATTGATTTTTCTTCTCCCTGTATAATTCAAACATCGTTTGAAAAGCGTTTTTGTTAAATAAATAATTGATAATCAAATACAAACCAACAATCCAAATGGAATGCAAACATCCGTTCATCAAAAGATTCCAAAAAGAAACATTGCTGAAGGTGTCAACAAAAAATACCATCATCACCACAGCGAAAACTGCAATATTGGTTACGAGAATTTTGTATGTACACAATTGACTTCTTTTGAGAATTTTTTTATTGGAATAACGAATTGTCACAATTCCGCGGTATAAAAGTGCCGCAATAGTTCCGATAATGGCACCGCAAATCCCCATAAAAAGGATTGCTACAACAGAAACGGTAAGATTGATGATCATTTCCCAGATTGCATAAGAACGGGTTTTCGCAAATTCACCTGCATATTCAATCACACTGTTAACAGGGAGTTTGACATTCTGCGCCAAATTCATAATCACAAACAGCAATACCAAAAAAACATTGGTATACTCCGCATCGTTGATGCCGCTGGTATAAATTTGAATAAGTGGTAACAAAAATACTCCCATTAACGTGTAAATCAAACAAGTTGCCATGATATAAAACGTTTCATACGCATGATATAATTTATCAAATTTTTCTCTGTCAATATGAAACATCTGACCTAGCGCGAAGGTAAAAGAAGAAACAACACTGGTGATAAAATTTTGCACCTGAGAAAAGAAGATATTATAAATCGCATAAATACTAGCCGCTTTGAAATCACAAAGAACCGAAATTAAGATGACATCCGTATTATTGAACACCATGCCGGAAAGCTGATGCACCAAAACTGAATTTTTCTGTGATATAGCGGTAAAATCCGGTTTCGCTTTTAAATCCAACCATTGGTATCTGCGCTTGGCATAACAATACAGATAGATCAGTTGGGTCAGATACATAATACAGTACACCAACTGAATCAATATCAAGCTGTCTGTCAGAAGCAGAACAAGAATTTTCCCTATGTTTGAAGCAATCTGCAAAATTGTTTCTGCGTTATTCAACACATATTTTCTGCCATCAACTTCCATCAGGATTCTGTATTTTGCCTGCACAAAATAACTGAACACCGCCGGAATTGCTGTTAACCAAATGATAGCAAATACCACATTGCTATCAATAGAGGTTGGTATCACATAGGCATATGTAACAGCAATGCCCATTACAATCGCCAGATAAATAATCCCTGTCTTGATGTAGTATGAATGGGTAGCAGCAAGAACCTCACTGGCGCTTTTGTAATCTTTTTCGCCCATTCTCTTGTATAGTGCCTGTGTGGTAGCAAGTCCTACTCCTGCCTCCAATAAAAACAAATATACAAAAATCTGCTTGATTGTGGAAAGAACACCGTTAACCTCTGAACCAAAATTCTCAAGATATAATCTGGGTAACAGAAAACTCAAGGAAATGAGCACCACCTGATAAATCAGTGACGATATTAAATTGTTTTTGATTCTGGAATCTTTTTCCATGAATTCGCCATCTCCTTATCAGTTACACACAGTTGCAAACATAATCCTTGGTTGCATTGTCTTTCGGAATAATTCTTCCGGGATTCCCGATTACAATACTATGATCCGGAACATCAAAATTAACATAAGAAAGAGGAGCAATCAGCACATCACTACCGATTTTAATATTCCCCACGATTACCGCATTGGCTCCAATCCAACAATTATCCGAAATTTGGGGAGCTCCTTTTCTCGCACCCCGATTTTCCATCCCAATGGTAATTCCTGTTGAAAGATTAATATTTTTTCCTAATTTGGCATCAGGATTAATAATGATACGTCCCAAATGACCGATATATAGCCCTTCACCAATCGTGGTTCGTGCCGGAATCTGAATCTTGGTTTTGTTGGACAATCTCTTCAATTTTAACATATAAAGCAGTTGTAACGGCTTAAACTTACAAGTATTCGCTTTTCGGAACAAGGATATGTATTTGAGTTCCAGCGGGCGAAATATTCTCTTTAAAAACGGTTCTCCGCTTTCCCCGTAATATCGGTATAAATCTTTTTTGAAAATACAATTCATCACTTTTCACGCTCTTTTCCCTTTGGACTCAAGAAATATCTTTCTTGTTACAAAATTATAAACCATCACAATCATCGTAGCGAATAATTTCGCCACCAGATAATATACGGACGAAAAGTAAACTGCGATCCATAAAATCAACTCATTTAAGCACAAGCCGCCAACGCTAAGCAACACAAACAATATAAATTCTTTGAGTTTATTCTGCTTGTTGCTTTGGAAAACAAATGCCATACTTAAAAGATAGTTCACAACAACCGAAGCACAAAAACTAATCGCTGAAGCAATCAGCACCTCCATATAAAGCAGTTCTTTTAATCCGATCAGAACTCCATAATCCACAATAGCGGCTATCACACCCACTACCCCAAATTTGAGGATTTGCAACATCATTTTATCGTTCCTCCGTTACCTCTTAAGAAACAGCCAAATACTTTGGTTAACATTATCTTTTTTCCTTAGTTCCATCAATTATATAAAAACTTGAACATACATAATTTATTATATCATATTCGCTTTAGAAAATCAATATTTTTCAGCATTTTTCTCCAAAAATACCAAACAAATAGACACGATGTTGATGCTGGATTATAATGCCGGATATAAACTATACAAATATATTGAAATACAATATATCGATATAACGTTGTATCAAACCAAGTATGACAAACCTATGACAAATTAAATTTTTTTGCAAAACAAAATGCAACACCTATCTGCATCTATCATTTAATCACTTAAAATTACAAATCATACAAACAAGCATTGCATTTCACTTTACAATTGAGGATTTTGATACCGGAATCAAAGGAAAAACACCGATTAACAAAATATCACCGATACTATTGACATTCTTGTATCTTTATGGTATGATTATTCATACCAATCATACGAAAGGAATATTAATCAATGAATATACCAAAAGGAAAATTTGCCTGGATGGTGAAAATCGGAGAAAAAGGACAGTTTGTGATCCCTAAAGAGGCAAGAGAACTCTTCGACTTAAAACCGGGCAATGAAATTATTGTGCTGGGTGATAAAGAACGAGGACTTGCCATCCTTCCCAAAGAAAAGCAACAGCATTTTATCAATCATATTTTCAAGGAAATTGAAGAATAAAACGAGGCGAAATTCTATGAAAACAATCTTTTTCTTCTGCATTCCGGCACACGGACATACCAACCCTATGCTCCCCGTCGCAAAAGAATTGGTGCAACGAGGAAATACTGTCCGTTTTTACTCATTTGAACAATTCCGTGAAAAAATAGAACTAACCGGAGCCAAATTCATCTCTTGCGATTCCTTTTTGCAAGAACTTACCGCCCAAGAAGAAAAACGGTTAAAAGAGGTATCCACCACGGAAATGACCTTGCAGGCAATCCGCGGTACACTGGCAATGGATTCTTTTCTGGATAAAGAATTCAAAACATATCACCCTGATGTTATTTACACAGATTCTGTGTGTTTTTGGGGCAAACTGAACGCCAAAAAGCATAACGTGCCTATGGTGGTATCTACCAGCACTTTTGCGTTTAATCAAATGTCTTCTCAGTATATGAAGCACTCCAAAAAAGAGCTGGCTGATATGATTTTCGGTCTATCCAAAGTATCCAAAAAACTAAAAAAACTGGAACCTTACGGATACCGTATCAAAAGTGCATTATCTTTGGTTCAAAATGATAATCATACCGATTCGGTGGTATATACCTCCCAAAACTTTCAGCCCTACGCCGAAAGTTTTTCCGACCATTATGCTTTCGTGGGCCCCTCTGTGTTTTTCGCCAAACTCCCTGATAAAAAGAAAGAACGCCCCTTTGTTTATATTTCTATGGGCACGGTTATCAACGACAGACCTGATTTTTATAAAAAATGTATTGACGCTTTAGGAAATCAGGAACTGGATGTTATCCTTTCTTGCGGCAATGCCATAAACCGTGAATCGCTGGGAAAATTACCCCAAAATATTCAAGTGTTCCCCTATGTTGATCAATTGGATATCTTATCAAAGGCGGATGTTTTTATCACCCATTGCGGTATGAACAGCGTTTCCGAAAGCCTTTATATGGCAACACCCCTGATACTTTATCCTCAAACGGCAGAACAGCAGGCAGTGGCAAAACGAGTGACCGAACTTGAGGCAGGGATACCGTTAAACGATGATTCGATTGAGGGAATTCGTTCCGCCGTACTGAAAATTTTAGAAAACACCGATTATCAAAAAGCGGCAAAAAAGTGCAGTGATGACTTTCGTGCCTGCAGCGGTCCGAAAGGTGCAGCAGAATTTATCGAAAACGCTCCCCACTCATCAAACGAAGTTGATATCATAGCCGAGTTAAACAAATCTGCAGGTCGTTTTCAATTATGGTACTGGCTCCTTGTAATTATCGCAATCAACCTGATTGGATTCCTTGTTGGATGGAAATACACATGGCTGGTTGGGGTTTCAGCAGGTCTGCTTTCCTACCCTATCGGAAAAGCCGTGCAAAATAGGAAGTATCAATCCTTAATCAAACGAAAATAGTATCATTTTATACAACTATACAGATAAAAAAACAAGGAAGCAAAAACACTTCCTTGTTTTTGTGGTGGAGATGAGGGGTTGGCAGATTTTAAAAATCTGCTCTGCTTGTCCACCCAAGCCTTCGGCTTCGGTACCGGACTTCGCACCACTCGTCTAAAAACAGTTCCCCAAACTGTTTTCTTTACGACTCGTGCCCTCTCAGGCTTCGATTCCCCTCCCTCTTCGGACATAAAAAAAACAAGGAAGCAAAAACACTTCCTTGTTTTTTTGGTGGAGATGAGGGGAATCGAACCCCTGTCCGAAAACGCATTCACAAAACTTTCTCCGAGCGCAGTTATCTGTTAGGATTCCCCACAAAGGCAGGTAGATAACAAACCAACCTTTGCCGGTATCGTCAAAATACGTTAGTTGCCCCGACGAAAGAGCAAAAAACGTTGACCACTAAATGATGCCCAAACCGAAGCCGTGGTACTCTTTGGCAGGACAGCCGCCGTAATTAGGCAGCGTAAGCTAATTTATTGTTAGCGTTTAATTTAAAGTTTGAAGCTTTTATAGTTGCGCCCCACAACTGCTCGCTTATCTTGCTTCAACATCCCCGTCGAAACCTTTACATCCCCATAGAAGTCATGGGTAATGAACCCACGGCTTTTGAGAGAAAAAACTTTGCTGACACACTTTCTTATCGGAAATTTCGTTCCTTTAAGGCACGGTCCATACTGCGTTTTGCATCCGCTTCTGCCTTGGCATCACGCTTATCGTAATTCTTTTTCCCTTGTGCCAAACCAATGCTTAGCTTGATCCAGTTTTTATTTAAATATACCTCTAAAGGTACAATAGTTAAACCTTTTTCGGTTAATTTTCCTGTGAGTTTCATAATTTCCTGTTTTTTTAATAACAGTTTTCTCACACGTTCCGGGTCACGGTTAAAAATATTGCCGTGTTCATAAGGGCTGATATGGGCACCAATCAAAAAGGCTTCTCCGCGCTTGATATCCACGTAAGAATCCTTCAGATTCATTTTGCCTTGACGAACAGACTTCACTTCAGTGCCTACCAGCTCAATCCCTGCTTCGTAGGTTTCCAAAATGAAGTAATCGTGACGGGCTTTTTTGTTTTGTACCAATGTTTTTCCCATAATAACTCCCAGTTTCAACAAAATCAAACACATTTATCTTTTTTGCCGTTAGGCAAAAATTCGGAAAGTGAGCTTGTCACTTCCCGAATTCTTTAATATTCTGATATCTTACAGATAATTAGTCTGCGGAGTAAGGCATTAAAGCAATGTGTCTTGCTCTTTTAATTGCGATGGTCAGAAGTCTCTGATGTTTTGCGCAAGTGCCGGTTACCCTTCTGGGCAGAATTTTTGCTCTTTCAGAAGTGTATCTTCTTAATTTAGCAACGTCTTTGTAATCGATATCCATTGCTTTATCAACGCAGAACTGACAAACTTTTCTTTTCGGTCTTCTGTTGGTTCTGAATGAATTTTCTTTTTTGATTTCAGCCATTTTTAATATCCTCCTTTAAAATTTCTTTCCTTCTTTGGGGATCTTAGAACGGGAGCTGGTCGTCTTCCACGGTCATAAAACCGTCGTTGGCCGGTCCATCCTGAATAAATCCGTCGTTAGAAGGTCTTTGCTGTGCCTGATAACCTGAATTGGAACCATTGCTATCGCGACGGTCACCGGTAAAGTGAACTTCTTCTGCAATAACTTCGGTTACATAGTTTTTCTTGCCGTCTTGTTCCCAGGTTCTGGTCTGAATGGAGCCACATACGCAAGCTAACTGACCTTTTACAAAATATTTTTTCACAAATTCAGCGGTATGCCGAAATGCTACAATATTGATAAAATCAGCCTGTCTTTCTTCGCCCTGACGCTGGAAATTACGATCCACCGCCAAAGTAAAGGTTACAACAGAAACGCCGCTCTGAGTTGCTCTTAATTCAGGATCACGGGTTAAACGGCCCATCAGCATTACTTTGTTTAACATAATGTCACCTCAAAATTCCTTTTGGGAATTATTCGCCTTTCGCAATTACTAAAGAACGAATTACCGCGTCAGAAATGCTGAATTTTCTTTCTAATTCGCGGGGGAAATCAGTTAAAGAAGTAAATTCGCAAAGCACATAGTAACCTTCGCTCATTTTTTCGATCGGATATGCCAGTCTTTTCTTACCGATTTCTTCAACCTTGGTAAGCTCGCCGTTGGCAGAAATCAATGCTTTGAATTTTTCAACAGTTGCACTGATCTGTTCCTCACCTAAATTTGCGTTTACGATGAACATTGCTTCATAATTTTTTTTGATTTCGCTCATCTTTTTCACCTCCTTATGGATTTGAGCAAGTTTTGCTCAGTAGCCTTATCCCCTTTGGATAGGGCAAGGATGTGCTTTCACACATAACCTATAATACTATAATATAAAAACCTTTTTTTGTCAAGCTTTTTTAGTTATTTTTTGTATCTTTTTTGATTTTTTTCGTTTTTAATCAATCTCTGCCAAGGATAAGGGGCTTAAACTGCCGTCATTTGTCAGCAGGAAAAATTTTCGGATAACCGAATTTGCAGGCAAAGTGTAGTCATAATTCTCCAGATTTTCAAAAACAGTAATTTCATCGGTACCAAGGAGTTTCAGACTGCTATCGTACCCTGCCGCCAACATTCTGAGACCGCTTTGCGGCAAAGCCCCATGAGTTACATTCACCACAGTATCGGACACTGCATTGATTGCATAGCTGAAATCTCCCCGTTCAGAAAATGCAGTATAAGACAAATCATTGTTTGTGGGAGTAAAGTTTTCAGGAACTCTTAAAACGACTGCAGCTCCCGGTTTCAATGTGACATCGGTGGTTCCGGTATAGGCATTATCCACCAGTACAGAAAAAGCGTCTTCTCCTGCAAAGCCATAAGGCCCTGTGGGATTTTTTAAAATGGTTGCCATTCTGAAATTTAAGTATAGTTCTTCAAAAGTTTCTGGAGTGTATTCATAATCAATGGAAGCAAGTCCCGCCAGTATCGTGGTATAATCGGTTCCTATCTGTTCTAAAATTGTACGGTAAATCTGATTACCGCCACCTTTCAAATGTTTGGTCTGGCAACGCAGATACTGACCAAATAAATAAGAGGTACTGTAGTTAGCTATCACATCATTATTATTTTCCGTATAATTCTGATATCCCAAAACCAAACCATTTCGCAAAACCTTTGATTTACCGGTATCATTATACTGTTCGATACGGTAAGTCAAGGGTTCTCCACCATAAAGATGTTCTGCAGCCATAGAAAAAGCCTCATCCCACCAAAGATCGTTGAGATAAGACACGCCGGCTCCTGTGAAATAATCAAACAGACTGCCGGAACCGCTGACCTGATGCTGAAACTCGTGCACAATGGTGGAATAAGATTTTTCTACCTCCAAAGGGCCGTTTTTCCCTAAGGCGGGATAGGTATCAAGATGCAAGATTCCGCGTTCGTTACCGTTGCCGCCCAACCGGGATGCGATATAGTCTGCTATGGTGTTGTATCCTCCTGTATAAGTGCGCACAGTGGTGCCGTTAAAGCCATCTCGGATATCATAAAACAAAAGGTCCATTTTACCGTTTTTGACAGCCTGGAGATACAATCCCGTGGGATCTGTGCCCATATAACTGTAATAATTTCCGAAATTTTCCACCATAAACGGCTGGATGTTTTCATCAAATTCCTTAGCGATCTTCTCGGCATCTTCCTGAGTGAGTTTTGCCTTGTCTTCAGGATCAACTTCAAACAAAACATTACAGTGCTGACCTGACACCATACAAATAAAATCCTGATTATAATATGTACTTGTTGCCACATCGCTGACAAGATAGGTATACGTCTCTCCCTCAACACAGTTTGCAGAACGCAAAATGGGTGCATCCAGACAGTTCACCTTGGGCGATTCCTTCAAATTATTAGGTAAATTCAGCTCAGAATAATCAGGAGTGTAAGAAACCTGTACATCTTCTTCCACTTCTTCCTTCTCGCTATGCATATCAAACAGCATAGCAGAAGATAACTTTGGAGAAACAGCAGGAGATAAGGTCTGGTTGGTATCTGTTGGATTATACACAAACAGGTGGTCTCCAAAATAGGGAGCATAGGTATCCACAACTGTTGCACCAACTGTATGAGATCCCACCAAACACAACAGTAACAAACAAATAATTATTCTTTTCATGTTGTAAAATTTTCCCATAACTTGTCCCTCCATAAACAAGCAAAAAAGGAGAAGGTATACTTCTCCCTTTTTTTACTGATTTAATTCTTCCATCACCTGTTTTACACGAAGTGCATTTTCTTCGGTTACAAGCAGTGAAATTTCGGTTTCTGCGGTGGTAATTAAAGAAATAGGAATTTGTGCTTTTGCCAACACAGAAAGCACACGGGCAGCAACACCGAATTCGTTGCGCATAAATTCTCCCGAAATCAACACTTTGGTGTTGTTGGAGAGAATCTGTGTAGTTAAGGAAGCAAACACTTCCTTGAATTTATAAATGATAGCAATCACCTTAGCGGTGTCGTTATCATTGATGGTAAAGGAAACATTCACCGCATTATTTAAAGGTGCGGTCTGGCTGATCATATCCACACAGATACCTTCGTTGGAAACGATTTCAAACACCTTATGCAAGGATTCCACATCGCTCTTAATATTATTTAAAGTAACCAAAGCCACGTGGTCTGTGTAACGGATATCAAATTTTTGTGCCATAAAAAATCAGGTCCTTTCTGCAGAGAACCTCTCTGCACGGGAAAAAATTATTGATTGGAAATAACATCACGCATGGAGTAATAACCCTTCTGCTTACCTGCCAAGAAACGAGCAGCTCTCACACCGCCTGTAGCAAAAATTTCTTTACTGGTAGCGGTATGGGTTACGGAAATCATTTCATCCTTTCCTGCAAAGAGGACTTCGTGTTCACCCACGATGGTTCCTCCGCGAACAGCGTGAATACCGATTTCTGTTTTTTCACGTTTCTTTCTGACACTGTGACGGTCATACACATATTGCATAGAATCATCTAAGGAATCTGCAATTTCATCTGCAATCATCAAAGCAGTACCGCTGGGAGCATCAATTTTCTGATTATGATGCTTTTCGATGATTTCAATATCGAAATTACCGTAGAGCACCTGTGCTGCCTGTTTCACCAGATCAATGAGTAAATTTACCCCCAAAGACATATTGGCAGAATGAAAAACGGCAATTTCCTTAGAAACTTCCACCATTTTTTGTTTCTGCTGGGCGGATAAACCCGTGGTAGCAATCACCAAGGGAGTCTTACTGGCAATCCCATATTCAATCAGTCCTTCAAACAAAGCAGGATGAGAGAAATCAATCACCACATCCACTTTATCGGGACAGTCAGACGGTGTCTTATAAACGGGACAACCGTTATTGCCGTCATCATAAATATCGAAGCCGCATACAAGCTCCATGTCTTCCTGGTTTCTTACTGCATCGGACAAAACTTTCCCCATTTTGCCGTTGATTCCGTTAATTGCAACTTTAATCATGATTCTATGTTCTCCTAGGATTATTTTACCGAAATACCTGCATCAATCATTGCCTGTTTTAATTTTAAAAGATTTGCTTCTTCCATCTCGCAAAGAGGCATTCTTAATTTTCCAACATTCATTCCCATCAGGTTTAATGCAGTTTTCACAGGAATGGGATTCACCTCAACAAACAGAGCATCCACTAAATCTAAGTATTTTAACTGCAATTCTTTTGCAGTTTCTACATCGCCTCTTAAGTAGCTTGCACAAAGCTCATGGGTTTCTTTGGGAGCCACATTGGCAAGCACGGAGATAACCCCTTTACCGCCTAAAGACATTACCGGAACAATCATATCATCATTACCGGAATAAATGTCTAATTCGGGAACTTTTGCTGCAATCTGAGCAGTATAGGAAATGTTTCCGCTTGCTTCCTTGATTCCCACAATGTTTTTATGCTGGGCCAAAACTTTTAAGGTAGGAACAGGAATATTCATACCGGTTCTACCGGGCACATTGTATAAAATAATGGGAATGTTTACGGCATCCGCTACTGCTTCGTAGTGCTTAATCAAGCCAAGTCGGGAGGTTTTATTGTAGTAAGGAGTTACGAGCAACAAACCGTCCACACCTAACTTTTCCGCCTCTTGAGACAACCGGATACAATGGTTTGTATCATTTGAACCTGTGCCTGCAATTACGGGAATTCGTTTGTTGATCACTTTCACCGCGTGTTCAATCACAGACAAATGTTCCTGATCGGGCATCGTGGAAGCTTCTCCTGTGGTACCGCAAATGATGATAGAATCGGTATCATTTGCCACATGGAATTCCAGAAGCTCGGTCAATTTTTCAAAATCAACACCGTTTTCATGGAAGGGAGTCACAATTGCAACGCCGCTACCGGTAAAAATGGGGTTTGCCATACTCTCATATCCTTTCCTTTTCGAGAATCATTTATCACAAAATAAATTCATTAAATATAATTTTCTGCACACAGAAGCTCTGCTAAAAGCACTGCACCACCTGCCGCACCGCGCAAGGTATTGTGAGACATACAAACAAATTTGATGTCAAACATACTGTCGGGACGAAGTCTGCCGATAGAAACCGCCATACCGTTTTCTAAATTTCTTTCAGATTTAATCTGAGGACGGTTATCTTCCGTAAAATAATGTAAAAACTGTTTGGGAGCAGAAGGCAATTCTAATTCCTGCGCTCTGCCCTTGTAAGTTTCCCAACGCTCGATAATTTCTTCCATAGAAATTTTCTTATCAAAGGATGCATACACAGCTGCCGTGTGACCATCGGACACAGGAACACGGATACACTGTGCGGTAAATAAGGGTGCAGATGCAGGTTTGATTTCGCCGTTTTCCACCTTACCCCAAATTTTTAAGGGTTCCTTTTCGGATTTTTCTTCTTCCCCACCGATATAGGGGATTACATTATCCACCATTTCGGGCCAGGTTTCAAAGGTTTTACCTGCACCGGAAATTGCTTGGTATGTACAGCAGAGCACTTTAGTTACACCCAAATCCATCAGAGGATGAATAGCAGGCACATAGCTCTGCAGAGAGCAGTTGGATTTTACAGCCACAAAGCCACGTTTAGTTCCCAGGCGTTTTCTCTGGTCATCAATAACTTTGATATGATCCGCATTGATTTCCGGAATTACCATAGGAACATCGGGAGTAAAACGATGTGCAGAGTTATTAGAAACCACGGGACATTCTTTTTTCGCATAGGCTTCTTCTAATTTTTTGATTTCATCTTTGGGCATATCTACTGCACAGAACACAAAATCAACTTGACTTACAATTTCATCGATATCGCCGGTGGCGTCATAAATCACCATATCTTTCATAGAAGCAGGCATGGGGGTGGGCATCGCCCAACGAGAACCTACTGCTTCTTCATAAGTTTTTCCTTTGGAACGGGCAGATGCTGCCAGAGCGGTTACTGTAAACCAAGGGTGATTTTCCAATAAAATCGCAAATCTCTGACCAACCATACCGGTTGCGCCCACAATCCCAACTTTATACTGTTTCATAGCTGTCAAATCTCCTTTATGCAACGCTACGGACGTTTAAAAATCCGTTTAATATCGTGGATAGATATACATTTCTATACATAATATATATTATCACAAAGGATAAGAAATGTCAAACAATTTTTCAATTTTTTAAAAGGAATTGTAAAAGAAAAAGGTGTGCCTCCACAGAGACACACCGAAAAAGTGTCTCTGTGTTTGCAGTTAACTTCATTTCCGATTGTAGGATTAATAAAGTAGAGAAAACACTTTTTTCCAAAGTATTTCCCTACAATCGGATAACTTTATGAAGTTTAACTGCTCCTTCGTTGTAGCATATTATAAAACAAATGTCAATAAAAAACGAACCGACAAAATCCAACAAAAACAAATAAGAACCCGACCCGATGACGCAATCAAAGATTGCGGTCGGGTGCCCCGGAACCTTGTTGTATTCACAATAAAATAAGAAGCTGTGTCATAAAACACAACTTCTTATCATCGTTGGTATCAAAAAAATTTACTGTGCCGGCCCAATGTTTGAAATAAGCCAACATCCGTCTGATTTTTTAAGCTGAATCAAAACACCTTGTCCTTCCGAGGAAAGATTCTCCAGCCACAACTGATATTCCATCTCCTGCACCTTAAGATGAGCAGTACTGAATTCCTCAGGAGAAAGTGTTTTCTTTGCAGTTTGCTCATCCATTTGGCAAACCTGGGTAAACAGCAGGTCACGATATTCCACGTCTCCGCTTTGCGCTTGGATTTGCTCAAAATCCACACCTGCAGGAAGCATCGTCAACTTAGCCGTAGCAGTATCACCGGAAACAGAAATATTCCAATCCTGATACAAAATTGCTTTTCCCATATTTTGGTTAAAGGTTCGCTCCAATTCTAAGAATGCATCCACATCCGATTCCACCATAAAACCGGAAGCAGTTGCTTTCATATAATTGCTTTTTGCAACTTCGCAAGGGTCATAAATCGGGAATTCTTCTGCCACGCAAGCCTTCATTTCTTCATAATTCCAACAAAATGCAGCTTGGTAATAAGCGGTAATTACTTGTTTCACGGCATCTTCATCGGTGGTTACTACCTTACCGGGTGCAGAGGCTTGTTTCCCGCACCCTACCAAAAAAGCACAAACCAACAAAAGCAACGATATTACTAACGACACTTTTTTCATAATGATTTCTCCTTAAGCTTCCGGCAGAACCAACTCAGAAATCAACCATTTTCCATCCACTTTTTTCAACCGAAATTCCATAGTGTTTTCCACATAAGGCGCATTTTCGCTTCGTTTCGCATAATCGAGCTCAATTACCTGCAAATATGTCGCACTAAACTCTTCAGCAGATAAACTAGCCTTTGCGGTTGCTTCATCCATATCGCATACACTCACAAAGAGTTCATCACGATACAATTTTAACTGTTCACCATAGGAAGGCATATTTGCATCAATATTGGGATATTCGTAAGTAACCAAAGCAGTTGCTTCTTCATCAGAAACCACAATTTTCCAGCCACTATATTTCAGCTGCTCTGCACCCTTCTGATAGGATGCTTTTTCGATTTCCAGATATTTTTCAATATCTTCCTCCACCATATCGCCCTGGTCCACATAAACCCCAAAAGCATTCCTGAGCATCATCTCGGTATCTTCAATCGGAAATTCAGGAGTTGCACATACACGTTGTGCTTCACTGTCCCATTCATAATATGCCTTATCGTATGCCATAATTACTTCGGCAATTGCACGTTGATCGTCTGACATTTCTTCCGTGGTAACCATCAGTTTTGCATCCTCAGGGGAGGTAGTTTTATTGCATCCCACAAAAAAGGTCACCAGCAATAATACTGAAAATAATAAACAAAGTTTTTTCATTTGATTTCTCCTTGTGGAGTATTACATACAACAGCAGTCGAAAACTATGCTATTTGTTAAGCCACACCAATTCAAATAGGCTGACGAAAAACGGATGCAGAATGAAGCAATCAAATCAAAGCTCCGCTTTGACAAGCCCGAAGGCGTACAAATATGTACGTCGAGCGGTGCGATGGGTTGATTCTGCGCTGTTTTTCAATCCACACCAATTAGTCGATTTGAACTAAGAATCTGAAAGATACTCGGCGAGATGCAGGAATATCAACATTTCCGGCTTCATCGGTTACGGGGATGCTGTTAGAAAGACCAACTGCTTCCATCTGAGTTTCCAGTTTGGTAATATAATCAGCAGAAATTCCGGTATCTTCGGACAAACAATAATCTTTTACATTGGTAGCTCTCTGAGTGGAAAGAGGCATACCACCTTCATAGGTGGTACCGGTAACAGGAGCAATGTGCCCTTCTACCATAACTTTTCCGATAAATCCGTCAAAGGACTCATTATAAGCAACAGCGGTATATGCTGCCACAAATTTATCTAAGAAATCCTTGCCGTCCTGAGAGAGTTCAGCAGAATCCCCACCAAAAAGAACGGCAGAATCCAAGGAAATAGTTCCCCCTTCGTTATCTACAGTAACAGCCAAACCGCGGGATTGGAACTCAGCGGTTAAGCTTTCAAACAGAGTCACCTGTTTTGTTGCAAGTTCTTGCCACTCTGCCGCATCTAAATCTTTTAATTTTTCCGCATCTTCTGCATCAAAGCTGATGTTAAATTCGCCCAAATCAACAGACTGTACGGAGCCGTAGGTTTCTGCCTTATTTAATTCCAGATCAGGCATATCAAATTCAATGGTAGGAACCGGAACGGAATCATATACTTCCGACGGTTTTAAATCCAACTCCGGCATATCAAAGTCAAAACTGGTTACATTAGGACTGGGCGTTACCTCCGGAGCAGGAGTTTCTTTTAATGCAGCAATTTTGTTACCTTCCTTTTCTGCTTCTCCTGAAGCTGTTTCCGTCTTGGTTCCACTATTACAACCGGAAACTAAGGAAATCGTTGCAATCACAGAAAGTAATAAACAAAGTTTTTTCATAATTCTTCTCCTTTTTTCATCCATTATGATGAAGTTCATTGATTCTGCGCGTTTTATCAAACCTAAATCTGGTCTAATGCTTGTTTGATATCTTCTAAAATATCTTCAACATTTTCTAATCCAACAGAGAAACGAACCATACCGGCATCAATGCCTGCAGCCACTAATTGTTCATCTGTGAGCTGTCGATGAGTTTCAGAAGCAGGATGGAGCACACAGGTGCGGATATCCGCAACGTGCACTTCATTGGAAGCAAGTTTTAAAGAATCCATAAATTTCATAGCAGTTTCTCTGCCACCTTTGATGACAAAGGAAATAACACCGCTGCAACCGGACAGATATTTTTTGCCCAGTTCATAGCCTGCATCCCCTTCTAAGCCGGGATAGGTGATACTTTCGATTTTATCGGAATCTTTTAAGAAGTTTGCCACAACCATTGCATTTTCGCAGTAACGCTGCATACGGATTGCTAAAGTTTCCAATCCCATATTTAAAAGGAATGCGGAATGTGCCGCAGGATATACCCCGAAGTCTCTCATCAGCTGCATTCTTGCTTTGATGATATAAGCAGCTTTTCCGTAGGCTTCGGTATAGGAAATACCGTGATAGGTCACATCGGGTTCCACCAGTTCGGGGAAGTTGCCGTTGGTCCAGTCAAAATTACCGCTATCAACGATAACACCGCCAACCTGAACAGCATGACCATCCATATATTTGGAGGTAGAATGGATGACAATGTCTGCACCAAATTCAAAAGGACGGCACAGAACGGGAGTTGCAAAAGTATTGTCCACAATCAAGGGAACACCGTGTTTATGGGCAAGATTTGCAAACCGTTCGATATCCAAAACGGTTAAAGCAGGGTTTGCGATGGTTTCGCCGAATACTGCTTTGGTGTTGGGTTTAAATAATTTGTCAATTTCTTCATCGGTTGCACCTTTAGGAACAAAGATACATTCAATACCCAGTTTTTTCAAGGTGTAGGAGAACAGATTTACGGTACCGCCGTAAATTTCGGTGGTGCTTAAGAAGCTGTCCCCAGCCTGACAAATATTTAAAATAGAAAGTAAGGTTGCCGCCTGACCGGAGGAGGTACACATTGCACCCACGCCGCCTTCCATTTCGGCAATTTTATTTTCAACCGCCATAACAGTGGGGTTTGCAAAACGGGAATAAATCAAGGATTTGGTAGGTTCGTCAAATACGGACGCTACTTCCTCGGTGGAATCATACACATAGGTGGTACTCTGCACAATAGGAACCACACGGGGTTCTGTGTTTTTGGGAGAGTATCCCGAATGCAGACATTGGGTTTCAATTTTCATATTTTTAGTTTCCATATTGATTAAATCCTTTCGGGTATTTTTTTGGTGTCTTGCGCCAGATAGTCCATCAGCGCATCAATTCCCTCGCCTGTATAGGAACTGATAGGAAAAATTTTATCACAACCTGCCAGACGAAGCCAGTTTTCTGCCTGGGCTATATTGGCGTTTTCGTGATCACATTTGGTGATGATGCCGATGACCTCACGGTTTGCCGCCGCCGTCACACAAGGAGGATACAAGGAGTATGGCTCGGTGGCACTCATTAAAAGTCCTATCACATCCGCCTCGTAGGAATAAAGCGCTAACGCACGTCCTAATCCTTTGGTTTGGGCATATTCACCGGGGGTATCGATAATCACATCGTGATAATTGATATATTGGGTTTTATGATAATGCAGATTTTCACCACGAAGAGCTTGGGTTAAGGTGGTTTTTCCGCTTTCGCTTCTACCCACCAACATCATTTTTCTCATAACAGATGCCCTCTTTAGGTTTTGGTGATTTCACAAACCACGCAACCTAAATGTTTCTGACAGTAATCCGCAATGGCTCTTAAGGAAGAATCCACATCTGCCACTCTGCCGGTTACAATCAGGGTGCCGGAAAAACGGTCCACAAACCCTAATTCCACATTGGAGGTTTTGGTGGCAATATCACCTGCAATAATGGCAATTTCCGCAGGGCAAATGGTTAAAATTCCAATGGCGGAGCGGGAATAATCCACTGCAGGATTTAAGCCAAGCTTCTGATAAATTACCGGGTCGGGATTGGCAATAATATGTGCTAAAGTAATCTGTTTGCCCGGAACGGTTTCCTGCACAATACGCAGTTTTTCGTTTTCGGGAATCATTTTCTGAAAGTCCATACAAAGACTCCTTCTTTCATACGGGTTTTTGAAAACACAAGTCTCCATTTTCAAATATACGAAACCAGTATAGCATATTTTTATCAAAAATACAAGTGCTTTGAAACAAATTCTTTTGTTTTTGTTTGAAAAGTGTCGGAACAACAATTTCTGCCAATTCCGCGCCAAAAGAAAAAAGACTGCCGAAACAGTCTTTTTTCTTTGTGCTTTATTTACTTTTTGGGGTAAATCATTTCACAACAGAATGAAAATTCATTCTTATTTGCTCATTGCCTCTACAACGCAATTTGCAATCAGTTCCATACCTGCGCTGCCGGGATGTACGCCGTACTGGTCAGGCATGTAGCTTCCTAAGTTGGAAGAAGTGAAACCTGCATCGTTACGGATATCAACATAGGTACAACCGTAGGTTTCAGCGGCATCTTCAATCACGTTGCAGAAACCATCTGCGGAAGAACCGTAATACAGTAAGTTCAGAAGATAAATGTCCGCATCGGGATATTTTTCGGTGATGCTTGCAATCATTGCAGGATAGTTGGTTGCAAACTGAGCTAAGGTACAACCGTTAGCAAAGTCATTGGTACCTAAGTATACAGCGATAACGTCGGGAGTTTCACCGTCATTATTGTGCAGCTGGGTAGCTCTATTTTTACCGTATACACAAACTTTGTCGCCGGAGAAGGAGTTGTTTACCAACACTTCCATACCGGTGGTGTCTGCAACACGTTTCCACCAGGTCTGATCAACGCTTGCAACATCGTTGTTGTTACCATAGTACCAAACAGCGTTGGAACCGATGGTGGAGTTTACTGCAGCGTTGTTGGAGTAACCGTTGAAGGTAGAAATACTGTCACCTAAGATGGAGAATTTCAGACCGGTTAAAGAACCGATGCTTACATCTTTCGCATCTGCTTTGGGCACTAAGTTTTCATTGATCAGCATTGCTTTTAAGGTAGTGCCGGTAGCTTCGGGCAGATCTACAGAGTATCCCTCAGTTTTGCCCACTTCCTGTGCATCGGTATCAATATAGGTAATATCGATTGCAGTCATTTTGTTGCCTTCGTAAGAAGCTATTACCAAGCTTACAACGCCGTCATCATCAGTACCCATGTTTTTGAAGGATACAGTTGCGGTTTTGGTTTTGCCGTTTAAGGTGATTTCGGAGAATTCATCAGCTTCCACAACAGGTTTTAAGTTTGCAACATTCAGCTGGCTTCCCCAAGTTGCATTGTTAACCAATTCACCAACACTGTGGAATCTGATAGTATACAGGAGGATATCACTGGAACCAATGTTTTCTAAGGTGATAGTGTTCACACCTTCTTTTACATACAACAGTTCAATATCAGTGCCTGCAGCGTCTGTGGTTAATCTGCTGCTGTAAGAAACGCCTGCCGGATTGTAAATATCAGCATAGAAGCCGGTATCACTGGTCAATCTGAGGGTTGCTTCGTTCGCAGTGCCAAACGCAATGTAGGGATATACCATACCGTTCATACCCTGAGAAGGAGTATACTCGATGGTATAGGTGCCGCCTGCAGGAATGGTAATGCCAATATTTGCCCAACCGTATAAGTCTTCCTGACCGGTAATAATGGGTTCGTTCGCAATGGTAACCTGATTGAAGTAATCCATACCATTGCCTGCTAATGCAGTAAAGGTTACATTTGCATCTACATTCGTAGTAGCAATGGTGTTTTCTCCTGCGATTAAGTAGATGTAGCCTTCTTCACCTGCTGCTAAAGTAACGGTAGAACCAATTTCACTGGTTAAGGTTACAGCAACATCGGAAGAAACTTTGTAAACGCCTGCATAAGAAGCAGTGTAAGCAATTTCATTTGCGGGAACTTCGGGAGTAGGAGTGGGAGTCGGATCGGGTTCAACCACATCGTCACCGTAGGGAACAACCTTCAGTTCTGCCATCTTCATCTGAGCAGTCCAAACAGGATTTGCAAGCAGAGAAGAAGCTCCGGCATGATGCATTCTAACGGAATACAGAGTAGCAGTGGTAGAACCAACGTTTTCTAAGGTGATGGTCTGTTCGCCACCTCTGATATATACCATTTCAGGATCGTTATGTGCTGCATCTGCCCAAGCAGAGGAGCTGTAGCTTACGCCTGCAGGATTGTAGATATCACCATAGAAGCCGGCATCGGTAGTAACTCTGATGGTAGCTTCTGTGTTAGTGGTGAAAGCAATGTAGGGATATGCGATACCTGCTTTACCCTGAGAAGGAGTATAGGTAACGGTAGTGCTTTCGCCGGGAGCTAGAGTGATTCCGGCAGCGCCAGCAATCGCATCTTCCTGCGCATCCATAATAATGGGCTCGGTAGCAATCTCAACTTCTGCAATATAATCCAAACCGTTGCCTGTTAATTCAGTAAAGGTTACGGTAGCAGAATTATCGGTAGTGTTGATGATATTCTGACCCTGGATTAAATAGAAGTAATCGGTTGCACCTGCACCAAGAGTAACGGTATGACCGGGTTCATTGGTCAGAGTTACTGCTTTGTCAGAGGTTACCTGATATACACCTGCATAAGGAGCAGTGTAAACGATGGTATTTGCGTCCGGAGTCGGTTCCGGAGTGGGTGTGGGTGCTGCAGTCGGTACGGGAGTGGGAATCACCAGATTTTCATCCACGATAACTTTTGCATTCGCCATATTACAGGTTGCCCAAGTCTTCACAGAATCAGTCTTGGAAAGACGAATACCATCGATAGAAACAGTTTTTGAGTTATTGTTAATCAGTTTTACATAGTTTTCGCCATCCGGCATATAGATCATCAACAGATCGGTACCGTTTCCGTTAACATCGGTATCTTCAAAGTGAGAGTTACTGTTTGCCAGAGTATAATTGAATACACCATAGTAACCGGTACTGGTTTCAATACGAAGATTTCCGGATGCTTCCAGAGTCTTAATACTTACATAACGGGTACCAGCTGTCATATCGCTGTTCGTTTTAAAGGTAACAGACTGGCCTGCCGGAATGGTAATGGTTCTGCCGCTGGTGGTTACGCCGCTGTCTTTTGCATAAATAAAGTCAACTGCATTAGTGGTACTGTCATTTACACTGAAGCCCATGTAGTAATGTTTGGTAGTAATCGGAGTATTATCAACTGATACACTACCAAGATAATTCATACCATTGTCGTCTAAAGCTGTAAAGGTTACGTTTGCATCTTCATTAGTGGTGCTCATAGTGTTGAGACCTTTGAACATGTAGAAGTAACCGGTGCCGCCTGCGGATAAGGTCACTTTATGACCGGTTTCGTTCAGTAAGGTTACTGCTTTGTCGGAAGATGCTTTGTAAACACCTGCATAAGGTGCATCATAAGTCATCTGACCTGCTACAACTACAGGAGTCGGAGTGGGAGCAACGGTAGGAACCGGAGTTGCAGTAGGAGCAACGGTGGGAACCGGAGTTGCTTCGGGTTCAACAGCTTCTGCACCCAGAACTTTTAAGTTTTCTAAGTTCAGCTGCCAGTTGTAATTAGCTAAGGAAGCTAAAGAACCGGTTTTTGCCAGTTTGATTTTGGAAACATAGGTAGTTGTACCGGGGTTTTTAAAGGTAATGGTGTTTTCGCCGGCTCTTAAGAATACGATTTCTAAGTCCTGCTGACCTACACCGTGAGTACCCTGATACAATTCGTTCCAACCCTGACGGCCGGACTGCTGGTTGATGATACCGTAGAAACCGGTGTCAGTTTCAATACGCATCTGATCTGCGCCTGCATTTACGAACTGAACCTGAGTTACATATAAACCTGCTGAGGGAGCAGTTAATTTTACGTCAACAGATGCATCGGTACCAAAGGTAACCAGAGAACCGTTATCGTTAATGGAACCCTGAGCATTTACAAAGTTACCGGACAGAGCCAGTTCAGGAATACTGGAAGCTGCTAACGGAACGTTTGCAGTTACCTGATCCAAGTAATCTAAACCGTTGTTTTCAAAACCAACGAATGTTAAGGTTGCACTGCCGCTATTGGTGATGATGTTTGCACCTTTCAACAGGTAAACGTATTTGGTTTCGCCTGCAGCTAAGGTAGCGGTGGAACCGATTTCGGTGGTAACGGTGGTAGCTTTGTCTGCAGTTACCGCATATACCCCTGCATAAGGAGCATTGTTGATATCAATGTTGCTGTAATCAGGAGCTGCAGTGGGTGCTACTGTAGGAATGGGAGTTGCGGTAGGAGCGGTGGTCGGAACAGGAGTTGCAACCGGACCGTCCGGATTGTAGTTATCGTGAACTACTTTACAGTTTGCTAAAACAAATTCAGCGATGGTTGCATCGGTTGCAGAAGAACCGCCTGCCATAAAGCTGGAAGATTTAGAACAACGAATTCCGTTCACGGTAATGGTGGAAGGACCGCTGTTTGCTAAGGTGATGTTGTTATCGCCTTTTCTTAAATATACCAGCAAGAAGTCAGTTTTGTTTGCTGCATCTTCGTAGTGAGTTGCGCTGCCTGCTAAGGTGTTAGCATACTGACCGTAGTGACCGGTATCGGTAGATAAGGTCAGATATTTGCCTTCATTTGCAGTTACAACAGTCATGTAATACAGACCTGCCTGAGCAGCAGTAGCTTTGATAGTTGCAGAGCTGGAATTGGGGATGGAAATGTTGTTGGAACCGATGGTTACATTACCATAGGTAGCAGTAACGCTGTTTGCGATGTTTCCAACACTTTCATAGCCAATTTTCACGTGTTCGGTAGTAACCGGAGTAGTACCTGCAGCTACCTGAGAAATGAAATCTATACCGTTGTCCATTAAGGGGGTGAATTTCAGAGTAGCAGAAGCATCGGTTTTGGTGATGCTGTTGCTGCCTTTAATCAGATAGAAGTATGCAGGAGTGTTTGCTGCTAAGGTTGCAGTATGACCGGTTTCGTTGGTGATGGTCACTGCTTTGTCGGAAGTTACCTGATATACACCTGCGTAAGGTGCGTTTGCTTCGGTGAAGTTCACATAATCAGGAGCTTCGGTGGGAGTGGGAGTTGCTGCCGGAGGTTCAGTTGCAGCAGGAGGATTAATTGCTACGTCTTCTACCAACTGAATACCATGGAACATAATGTTACTTGCTAAGTCGGTAGAGTTAAAGGTAATAGTATGATTACCTTCTTCTAACAGTACGCTGGGGGAAGCATCATCAGTCCAGGAGTTTGAGGGCTGAATCTTACCGGGAGCGAACTGCACTTTAGAGCCGGTATCAAAGGTACCGTAAACACCGTTGGTACAGAGAATCTGACCGTTGGAGGTGTCTAACATTGCCTGCAGATGATAGTATGCGGTTTTGGGCACACCAATCTGAACAGTCAGGTAAGCTTTTGCCTGATTTGCTAAGGGAATCATTGCATAGTTGCTGGAAATGTTACAAGCATTGTTATCAACGATGTTGTTTACCAAATCAACGCCGGTTAATACGGAAGAAACGGTTTCGATAGGAGTGTTATCCACTTCAATACCGCACTGGTCCAGTAAGGACTGGGGAACATAGAAACGTCCGCCGGAATATACTGCAACTTCACCGTTCATATCAATCTTCTTACCATTGAAGGTTGCAATAGACTGGTTTCTTACCACGGTTAAGTCGTAGTTGGTGAATTTGAAGGAACCGGTATATTCGGAAGAAGTAACGGTTTTTGCATCGTCATAATCATAGAAGGTATCGGTGATGGGAGTATAGGTACCCATACGGGATACATCCACGAATAAGGATTTGGTTACATCTTCTAAGTTCACATTGATTAAACCTGCCAACCAGGGTGTGATTGCGGTGTTATCAATTACATAGTTGTTCCAGTTGGAAGCTACACCGGGAGTAGAAGAGGTACCGGGAATTTTGGAAACACCTGCAGGAGCATATACGAACACACCACCGTTTCTAGCGGTATGACCGGTAGAATCCCAGGTAATATAAGAGGTGCCGGGGTTGGTACCGTTCTGAACTAAAGATACTGCGGTAGTCTGATTTCTTACGTTCATACCACCGGTATCATGGTCAGGAGCTGCCACAACAACGGTATCGGTTCTGGTTTTTGCAAATTCGATCGCAATTTTGCATGCTTCGTCGAATGCAATGAATTCAGATACCATATCCAAAGCGTTGTTTGCGTGTCCACCGCCGTCAACAGCACTACCTTCTACCATCAGGAAGAAGCCTCTGTTGTCATTCACGTTTAATGCGGTGATTGCAGCCTGAGTCATTTCTGCTAAGGTGGGGTAAGAATCGGGATTGGTGATATCACGGTTTGCATAGGTCATCTGACCGCCTAAAGTACCCCATACTTTTTCACCGGGCTTGATCGCATTCATCTGAGCAACGGTGGTAACCTGTTTGTAACCACGTGCTAAGATTTCCTGCTGTGCTTCGTCAAAAGCATAGCCACCGGTAGCATTGAAGGGTAATACCACATCTAAGCCCTGGTTTACCTGCTGTTCCGCAATGGTACGATAATCGTAACGGTCTAATGCGTGAGCAGAGAAAGAAGCAGGGGTAGCGTGTGCCCAAGGATAGGTGGAAACCAAACCGGTTCTCATATTCTTGGTCTGTGCTGCTTCTAAGATAGTAGCAATCGGTTTTCTGTTCGGATCAATACCAATATAATAGTTATTGGTTTTTTTACCGGTTGCAAGTGCAGTACCGCCTGCTGCAGAGTCGGTTACCGCATAGTTTGCACTATGGGTGGTTTCTGCACCAACCAGATAGTCTTTTAAGTACATTTTGTTTACAGTCTGCTGGGTGGCATAAGGGAATCTGGAACGATTAAACCCACCAGCCTGCTTTACTGCATCTGCCAGATAGAAGGGATCCATACCGCCCCCGTCGGGGATCATATAGATGATGTTCTTAATCTGGCCGTCTGCTGCGGACGCCACAGTTGCAGTAAATGCAAATGAGGTCATCAGCATCATGAGAGTTAAGAGGAGTGATAAAATTTTTCTCATCTTCATGTTGTTTTCTCCTTTTTATTTTTATATTTTTTTTATTCAACTTAGATAATTATCAGAGGACATTTTTTTGCAATTATGCTTTTTACATAAAAAAACTATCCCACTTTGTATTCATATTGTAACATTTCTATAATATTATTGTCAAGAAAAAAGGAGTATGGATTCAGGACGTCTTTTTTTTATTGATGACCTAAATTGATGATATTCACATATTTTATACCAATTTATTCTATATTTGCAAAAAACAACGTTGACTGATATCTTTTAAAATTCAATTCTGTGATGGCATCAATAGCAAAATAAATATCCCTCCATTTTCACGGAGGGATATTTATTTTAAGATTTGATATTATTTTAACTCAAATAGTTATTTTTGTGGTAAGGTGCAGCAGGATGCGAATCCTCAGCTGCCATCCGTTTTGCTTTTTGCTTTTTACGTGCAACAAGCAACCAGATCACAATGGTTAAAATCACAATCAGCAGAATCAAAACCACAATCAAAAGAATCTTAACAAGGATCCGGTTCTGGCTTTCGTGTCCGGCAAGAACGTGAATCCCTTCCCGATTGGTTTTTACTTCCACATAATTTTTATTACCGATTTGGACCAACTGCGACTCCAATTCGGTCAGTGTACCATCGTTTTCACGGTAATAGGCACTCACATTTTCCTGATAGGGTTCCATTTCTTTGGATACCGGGATAAACACGGTGGTTTCCACATTGCTGGTAATCACCGGCGCTTCGGTAGCCACAGGCGGCTCTGTTTCATCAGGTTCTGCAGGCGAAGCGGATACTGCAGGTACCGATTCATTAGATTCTGCAGGAGCCTCTGTTTCAGACGGTTCTTCATCTTCATCGGAGGAAACCATAGTTGCAGCTACATCCGGTTTTAAAGAAATATTGTAAAATTCCACATTGGGAGCTTCTTCGATTTTCTCTTTGTCTTCCTCTGCAATCGCATATTCCTCAAGGTCAACAACGGGTACCGCATCAAAAATAGGATTAGGGTCTTCCATTGCTTCTTCGGAATCCTCTCCTGATTCATCCAAAGGAATCTGCACTTCTGTCTTGGTTAAGTAGAAAGCATTGTCCATATCATTTTGCAAATCAAAAGATGTTTCATAGAAAAACTTTTCCGAGGTGGGCAAATTGTCATAACTACTCAGATCCCAATCAAGGTCGGCATGGATGTCAATATATTCCAACTCAAAAGAATACGAAGGATTATACTCCGTTTCATCAAATGTGAGTTCCAACTTACCGTCATCATCGATGGTATAATGAAAAGTATCGTCAACTTTTGCGTCCTCAATCGCTTGCTTCAATCCTCCGTAATCTACCGGATATTCTTCTCCGGTACCGTCTGCAAAGAAACGATAAACACTATGGCATTGGATCTTATTTTCCCAATAGCAACCTAACAGAATTTTTTGGAAATCAAAATCCTCATCTTCTTCAGGAGTTGCGGTAGGTGTCGGCGTTGGCGTTGCGGTAGGAGTTGCGGTGGGAGCCGCTGTAGGAGTTACAGTAGGTGTCGGCGTTGGAGTTTCGGGGACCGCAAAATCAGATTGGAAAGCAATGCGCACAAGTTCACCACTTAAAGTGTCGTATTCTTCAGCCGAAATTTCTTCACCCTTATAAGTATATTCTTCGAAATCCATAGATGGTTGAATACACAAACTTAAATAGGACGTTTCGTCTTCTTTTAAAGCTCCGCCTTCAATATAATATCGACTATGAGTATCAACGCCGGTACCACCTCCGGAAATTAAAATACCCGGTTCATCTATTCCGTAGATACCGTATTGAACGTATTCTTCTCCCAAATCGACAACTTCACCATTTCTGTAGGTATAAAACTGATAATTCCCGGTGTCAGAGTTCAAAATCATTTCATCCGTGCCGTCTTTATCAATATCATACAAAGCATACTGACTACACCCGGAATCTTCAAAAGTCTCCCGGTATGCCGATAATACTGCACTTTCGGTATCCGATGACGGCTGAGAGTATACCCCAACGGTCATCACGCTTACCATACTCAAAAGTAACGAAAATACCAGTAAAACGCTAAAATACTTTTTCATAATCCTCTTCCCTTCTGATTTCGATTTCATCAGATAAAAATTTCCGTATAATTTGCTTCAATTTTACCAAATATTTCAAAAAAATGCAAGTTTTTTTGTGAAAAGTTTGTGAAAACATTGAAAAAAGTAAATTTTTGTGATACAATAACATCTATGTGATAAACTTTTCGTTGATGAATACATATCAGAAAACAGCGCAAAAAGCGCATGTACCGAATATATGAAACTATAAAAAAGGAGGGAAAGCGGTGGATTCTAACCTGAATTTAATCGTCATGCTTACCCATAATGACCAAACTGTGCCGAATGCTTATGAAATTTTTAAGCAGTGTGAAAACTGCAAAGCACAATACTGGGGAATGAAAGAAAAAGGACTTCCCCTTCCGGAAATGAAAAAATTGTATTCCTATATGAAAGAGTGTCAAAAAACAACTGTGATGGAAGTGGTTGCCTACACGGAAGACGAGTGCTTAAACGGTGCAAAGCTGGCTGCAGAATGTGGCTGTGATATTCTGATGGGAACTCTGTTTTTTGATTCCGTGAACGAATTTTGCAAAGCAAACAACCTAAAATATATGCCCTTTATCGGCAATGTGTATGACCGTCCTTCTGTGTTGGAAGGCTCTGTCGACGAAATGGTAGATGCTGCCAACACCTACCTGCAAAAAGGTGTGTACGGTTTTGATTTACTGGGATACCGTTATCAGGGAGATGCAGATTCGTTGATTTTTGAGTTTGTGTCCCGTGTGGATGCTCCCGTCTGTGTGGCAGGCAGTATCAATAGCTTTGAACGATTGGATTTGGTAAAACAGTCCAAGGCATGGGCATTCACCGTAGGCGGTGCTTTTTTTGAAAATGATTTCAACGGAAGCTTCGCCCAACAAATCGACAAGGTGATTGACTATATCTCCCAAAAATCATAAAGGTGATAAGCATTATGCTAAAACAATTTTTTCCCTATGAACAGGTAAAAAGTGTTTTTCACATTGACTACGAGGCATTATACCAAAAGGGATACCGAGGCATTATATTTGATATTGACGGCACCCTGGTTCCTCACGGTGATGGCTCCACACCCCAAGTGGATGAATTGTTCCGTCACATTCATGGTGTGGGCTTAAAAACACTGTTACTTTCCAACAACAACACCCAGCGAATCGAACAATTTATTCAAAATATTGACACTCCCTACATTCCCGATGCAGACAAGCCCGATCCAAAAAATTACCAAAAAGCTGTTTTGATGCTGGATTTAAACCTTGATGAGGTGGTGTTTGTGGGAGATCAAATTTTCACAGATATCCGCGGTGCTAACCGATGTGGCATGGCAAGTATTTTAGTGGAGTTTCTGACCTATCCGGGAGAAAGCAGATTCTCAAAACGAAGAATGGTGGAACAGTGCATTTTAGCATACTACAAAATGCAGAAATCGCAGACACACCGCCTGGGAAACATCAGTTTACAAAGGAGTATAATTGACAATGAAAAAGAAAAAACTGTTTTGTGATATTAACCCCACCTGTTATGCAATTTCCATGGAAAAGGAACGTCTGAAAAGACATCTTAAGAATTTCTTCGGAAAAGAAAAATTTGCAAAAAAGAGAAAAAATCAACCGATAAACAAATTACCGAACGTGGTTTGGGAATACCATGCCAATATGATCAAAAGAGCTCCCGGTGTGGATTTGACTCACCAGCTGAACAAAGCAGTCAACATTGATATTGCAGGAAGCAAAATCAACGGCATCATCATCCATCCCGGTGAAGTGTTTTCGTTTTGGAAAACCGTTGGCAAAACCTCCAAACGAAAAGGATATAAAGAAGGCAGAATCATTGAAGGAAACCGCTTAATTGCAGGTGTCGGCGGCGGTCTTTGCAATTTGGGAAACACCATGCATCTTTTAGCGTTGCACTCCCCTCTTACGGTTACTGAATTTCATCAGCATTCCGATGCATTGGCACCTGACGAAGGCAAACGGGTTCCCTTTAGTGCAGGCACCTCAGTATGTTATAACCATATTGATTACCGTTTTCAGAATACCACCGATCAGGACGTGCAGCTTCTTGTTTGGTGTGACGGTGAAATCTTAAATGCCGAACTGAGAAGCGAAAAGCCCTTCCCCGATACATACGAACTGGTGGAGGAAGATCACCACTTCCAAAAAAAGAATGACATTTTTTACAGAAACTCCAAGATTTACAGAAATGTAATCGATCGGGAAACAAATCAAGTACGGGCAAAAGAACTGATTTTGGACAACCATTCCGAAGTCATGTATGATTACGATTTAATTCCCAAAGACCTTATCAGAGGATAACAAAAAAGAGTGCAGAATTCTTATGAAAAACTGCACTCTTTTTATTGTGAATACAACAAGGTTCCGGGGCACCCGACCGCAATCTTTGATTGCGTCATCGGGTCGGGTTCTTATTTGCAAAATAATGTCAATCAATTTACATAAAATCATTGCAATACTGTTCAGAATATGGTACAATGTCATTATTATAACAAAGAAAGAAGGAACCAACGTGAAAAAAAGAATGTTAGGCTTTATTTGTATGATGCTAATTACACTGAGTGCCTGTAACAATGTTTACCAGGCTCCTCCCATGGATCCCGCGAAAGAAAACAAGGTTCGCTATGAACTAATTGAAGAAAAAATGTCTTGGAGCGATGCAAAAGAGTATTGCGAAAATGAAGGCGGCCATCTGGTAACCATCGAATCCGAAGAAGAAAAGGAAGAAATTCGCCGGATGCTTGGCACCGATACCGATGTATGGATCGGAGCACAGTTGGATGAAGATTACAATGCAAACTGGATTACCAACGGCACTGAATTAAATGACAACTTCTTTGAATATTCCAGTGGAGAATCTTCCGAAGCAGCATCATATATCAAAATGCGCGGAACAGACACCGATGATAAATTGATTATATGGAATGATTTTGATTACAATGTTGCAGACGGCTTCATCTGCGAATGGGAAGATTAAACAACCTCACAATCAAATACAGAAAAAAAGAGTTCAAGTGTTGAACTCTTTTTTCATTTTTACTTAAAGTATAATGCAAATCAGGCCCCCGCTGCCCTCGTTAATGATTTTGGTAAGAGTTTCCCGAAGTTTCCCCTGTGCATCCTCCGGCATACGGGCAAGTTTGGTTTGTAACCCTTCGTTAATCAGCTCGTGAAGAGATTTTCCGAAAATATTGGATTCCCAGATTTTGGTGGGATCTTCTTCATAATCGGACAGCAGATACTTCACCAAATCTTCCGACTGTTTTTCGGTTCCCACAATAGGGCTCACTTCCGTTTGAATATCCGCCCGTATCATATGGATAGACGGTGCAGAAGCACGAAGAGAAACACCATATTTACTGCCTTGTCGAATGATTTCCGGTTCCTCTAAAGTCAGTTCTTCAATAGAGGGGGAAACAATACCGTAACCGGTTGCTTTCACCTGATTTAAAGCTGCTTCCAACTTATCATACTTGGTTTTGGCTTCCGATAATTCCCGAAGAACTCTCATCAGACAATCATCCGAATGAATCTTAAGACCTGTGGTATCTGAAATCACTTCGTAGAATAAAAATTCCGGAACAGAAAGTGTCACAGTAAGTGAGCCGGCTCCGGGTAAGATGGAACTAATGCGTACATCTTCAATGGGGTCAACAGGTGTCAACGCCGCTACACCGTCAATTACATCACGCAAAGAGTTGGTTTGTTCCATCAGAGAATGTACACTTTGATAAATACTTTGTTTTAAAGGATGAGCGCTGTCCAAAGAACGAATCCAGCCCGGAAATGAAAAGCCAACTTCAGAAACAGGAAATTCATATAACACTGTCTTTAACAGAGAAAGCAGCTCCTCTTCATTCATCTGCTGACAATCACAACAAACTACGGGAACAGCATATTCTTCCGCCATCTGATCACACAGAAGGCATGCGGCTTCGCTTTTGGGCTCTCTGGAATTTAACACGACCACAAATGGCTTTTGAAGCTCTGAAAGCTCCCGTACCACCCGTCGTTCTGCTTCCACGTAACTTTCACGGTCGATATCGGTAACAGTTCCGTCGGTGGTAATTAAAAGCCCAATGGTAGAATGTTCGCATATCACTTTTTTTGTGCCGATTTCTGCCGCTTCCCGGAAAGGCATTTCTTCCTCACTCCAAGGTGTCATCACCATACGGGCAATTCCTTCCTCTTCGTGTCCCAAAGCCTCCGGAATTACATAGCCTACGCAGTCCACTAATTTTACTTTCGCACTACCACTGTCACCAAAATCAATATTTGCCGCTTCATTGGGAATGAATTTCGGCTCGGTGGTCATAATGGTCTTCCCTTGCGCTGACTGAGGAAGCTCGTCATTTAAGCGTTCCTTTTCATAAGGATTTTTCATATTTGGTAACACCATCAAGTCCATAAAACGCTTGATAAAGGTGGATTTCCCCGTGCGAACAGGTCCAACCACTCCGATATAAATGTCACCACCGGTTCGTTTTGCAATGTCTTGTAATACGTTCATAAAAGATTCCTCCGATTATTTATTTTTGAGTGGTACTATTCCTATGAAAAAATGTTAAAATTTATGCTTTATTTTTTTCCATTTTTTGGAACTTTTTTGGTTGTTTTTTGTCATAGATATTAAGATTGATTTTTTAATTATATGTTTGGAGGAAACAAAAAAATGAAAAAACGATTGCTAAGCCTTATTCTGATGCTTGCTATGGTATCGGGAATCTCCACCGGTTGTTCCACCACCGAGAAAAACGAAGAAACTACTTCCCCAACAAACGAAACAACGTTAACAGAGACAACATCAACTGTAACAACAGCTGACACCTCTTCTGCTTCCGCAGACGAAGAAATTTCCGATATTGACTGGGTAAGCTTATACACTGATTTTATTGTCGCAAATAAAGATGAAGAATTTCCCAACGTAAACTACATCGGACTCAACGACCTGAATTTTGACGGAATCCCCGAACTGATACTTTCCGATGCTGCGGCAAGCGCAGCACATTCCATTGGTATTCTTCATATCAAAGACGGTGAAGTGAAGCTGTTATACGGTTACAGCAGTATGGCAGGAAATTCCGATATGACAAAGGGAGATTTTTATTCCAACTTCTTTGATAACTGGTTGACCTTAAGAAAAAATGTAAATACCGGTGAATTAAGATACTTTTTAGCAAGTTCAAACGGTTCCAGCTGTGAATCCTTTGGGGATACCTTCAGCTTCCCTGTAACGGAAAATAAAGAAATCGGACTTGCAACCGAAACCAGCTATGAAATTCTGTACGATGATGAAACATTTGAAATGACCGACGAATTTTATTATGTTTTAGAAGAATCGGTTACTGCAGACAAATATCTGCAAGTCGAAGCGGAACTCGAATCAACCTGGGTAGATACCGGAGTCAGAACTCCCGCTATGACAAACGGACATTATGAATATTCCAATGCGATGGAATTAAGTTTGGAAAAAACAGACTTGGAAAATTTCTTTGCTCTGTACGAAAAAGAATTTTAATCGGAGTATCCGTCACGCAAAAAAGGTATGGATTGGCTCCATACCTTTTTTCGTTTTTTGGAAAAACCATTTACAAATAAATTTTAATATAATATAATGAGAATGCTACACATCTAAATATTCTTTCGGATCAGATTTGCGTTCGGTAAAAACGCAAGCTTTGTTTATCATTACCTGATCTGGAATGAGATGTGTAGCAGCAGAATCAAAGCTGCGTTTTTCGTGCGGCAGCTTTGGCTGCTGCACTTTTTTTATTTAGGAGGAAAGAAAATGAAAAAGCGAATTTTAGGTATGGTAATGGCAGTTATGTTGCTGGCAGGGATGTGTTTTAACTTATATTCCCAGGCGGCATACGCAACATCGGACTATGAAAACGGAAAAAAACCATTGTTTCATTCAACAAAAGCAGACAAATCCGCTTATCAGGTACCTACATTTCCCGACGTTAACCAAGCAGACGCCTACAGTGATTTTATCACCAAACTGGGATACTTGCAGTTATTCCGTGGGGATAACTATGGTAATTTCAATCCCGATTCTACTATCACCAGAGCAGAATTTGCAGCATTAATCTGTCGTATGCTCGGTTATGAAAATGAAGCAATCAATCATCAGGGAGAAGTTGTGTTCAACGACGTTCCTGCAAACCATTGGTCCAGCGGTTATATCTACGTGGCGTCCAAACTAGGCATCATTAACGGATACGGCAATGGCAATTTTGGCCCCGAAGACCCCGTACTATATGAACAAGCAATTAAGATGGCACTTTGTGCCATCGAATATGATGAACCGATGCTCTGCACTTCTTACGGCTTAAGCTGCATCGGAGGTAACATTGCCTATCCCGACGGATATGTAAAACTGGCGCAAAAAGTTGATTTATACGGTGATTTTAATCAAAGTGAACAGGCACCCCGAAAAGTAATTGCAGAATTACTGTACCGCGCCCTGCTCAAAAACAGCTTAGTAGAAGAAACCGACTACGAAGGAGTACCTTATTTTGCTCAGTCAGGAGATACTCTGTTACAATCCGTGTACGGTATTGCATCCGAAGAAGAATGGAATCAACTTGCTGCCGTAACATATCCGGATTCCCGCAAAGTGAAACTGGAAGAGTTGATTGATGTAGATTATAAAACCTTAAAAGCATTTTATGGTATGCCGGAATTGGTTGCCTATTACCCTAGAGGTGGCATCGGATATCAATTTAAAGGAATTGATGCACTGTTCCTGTTTTCCGATACTTGGCAAGTCTTAGGGGGAACGATTTATTCTAATGACCCCAATTTTCCGGAACCCAAAGATCATGTAGTTTGCCAAGGTATCTATACCGATATGAAAACCTGGTTACAAACTGACGAACGCGGAATTACAATCAAGAGTCTTGATGATGTTCAGAATAACAGTCCCATCAGCCAATTCACCTATAATCACGACGACATCGCCAGTCAAACGCACTATGTAGGCGAAAATGCCGGATATTCCGTATGGATTACCTATGATGAGAAAATCTATCCCATCTCTGATGATTCTGCAGTTGAAATCATCAATACAACTGACCGAAGCACAGCTACCTCTGATCATTACGAAGTGGTTGTTTTAAAAGCTACAACTGCTGATATGGACGAATATGCTTTGATTTTATGTAAAAACAACGGTAAATTCCTTTGGAGCTATCAGACCGGATACTATCCCTTAACAGAATTAACCCCCATTTCCGGCGCATATATTGACGGCGACAGAGTTTATGTTTGTGAAGCACATAACTTAATCGCATTTGATAAAGCAACCGGTAAAATGATTTGGGAATCCACAAATGCCATTAGCTATTCCACCAATTTAATCTTTGATGACAAAAACATCTACGGCAGCGCTTACTACGGCCCTCATTTCATAGTAATTTCCAAAGAAAACGGTGAAATTCTCCATCAGGGGGATTCCGAAATTTATCATCGTCCCGTCAATATCAAAGTAGATGAAACCACCTTCTACGTTGCTTTTGACGCTTCTGAAGAAGGATTGCTTGAAACCCCTATGGTAGTGGAAATGGATATTACCCCCTACCGTTAAATCATTTCTTAAAAACATATATCTGAAAAGAAAGGTCGGAAAATAAAAAAACTAGGTTGAAGGTTCATCTACTTCAAACTAATTTCACTTTTCCCCTCTATGTCGCCTCTCCCACCCAGGGAGAGCTGTCAGCTCTGCTGACTGAGAGGACATCATTCACAACCGGTAAATTTTCATCTTTCCAATCATAACCACTAGTAAACTAGTGGTTTGACCAGCCCCTAGAAGGGGCTATTACAGGCTTAACCCCTCAAAGGGGCATTGAAGGCTTGACACCGCATTACAATTACAGGCAGCCGCTCACGTGCGG